>JBPCMC010000534.1:0-2766 GCA_051002645.1 Thermomicrobiales bacterium | reverse complement strand
TCCGTCTCGTCCTCGTTGCGCAGGAGCAGGTGCCGCCCATGGAAGCGGGCGGCCACGTCCTTGCGCTCCTCCGGGTATGAGATCGTCTCCGGCTTGCGCACGAAATTCCGCAGCGTCGTGCCCATCCCCTTCGCCAGCCCCGCAGCATCTTGTAGGACGCCCGGTTTCTTCTCGCGTGCCATTTCCCCTCCGGGGAGTAACGAGTCGAAAGTAACAAGTAACAAGGATGCTGGGTTGGCGTCTTGTTACTTTTGACTTGTTACTCGTTACTTGAAAATCCCGACGATCAACGCGGTCACCATCAGATTCGCGAGCGCGAGGGGGAGGAGGACGTCCCACCCGAGGCGCATCAGACGATCATAGCGGATGCGCGGCAAGGTTGCCCGCACCCAGACGAAGAGGAAGACGAAGAAGGCCATCTTGATCGCGAACCAGAGCGGCCCGGAGAGGAATGGCCCCTTCCAGCCGCCGAGGAAGCAGATCGTCGCGATGGCGCTGACCGTGAGCATGTTGATGTACTCGCCGAGGAAGTAGAGCGACCAGCGGAAGCCCGCGTACTCGGTCAGGTAGCCCGCGACCAGTTCCGTCTCCGCCTCCGGCAGGTCGAACGGCGCGCGGTTCACCTCCGCGACGGCGCTGATCAGGTAAATCAGGAAGGCGACGGGCGCGACGACGATGTACGGGATCGGCGACTGGCCCGCGACGATGCCGCTCAATCGCGTCGTGCCGGAGAGGAGCATCACGCTCGCCAGCGCCAGGCCGAGCGGCAACTCGTAGGAGATGATCTGTGCCGTCGAGCGTAGGCTGCCGAGCAGCGAGTACTTGCTGCCCGAGCCCCAGCCGCCGAGGACGATGCCGTAAACGCCGAGCGAACTGAAGGCGAGCAGGATGAGCAGCCCGACGCTCGCATTGGAGAGCACGAGCGGCACGCGGTGCCCGCCGACGACGAAATACGTCCCGATCGGGATGAGCGAGAAACTGGCGACAGCGAGCACCATCGAGATGATCGGCGCGAGGCGATAGACGAAACGGTCCGCGCCCATCGGCGTGAACTCGCCCTTGAAGACCAGTTTCACCGCGTCCGCCAGCGGCTGGAAAATACCGGAGGGGCCGACGCGGTTCGGCCCACGCCGGACCTGGAAGCGGGCGAGCAGCCGCCGCTCGATCAGCGTCATGTACGCCGCCGCCGTTACCGCGACGAGGAGGACGATTACCGAGCCGACGAGCGCCTGCAGGAAGCCCGTGACGTTCAACGCGCGACCTCCCGTTCGATCGTCTGAATGAGCGGCGGCGTGACGCCGTCCAGTTCGGTCTCTGTGACATCCGCGTACGCCGGGACGTTGCGCTGGATCGCTTCCCAGACCTGCTCCGGCGCGCTGACCGGCATCGGCTGGCCGAGGGCGCGGGCGAGTTCCTTGACCGCATTCCATGCCGGTTCCGCGCTGCCGGGGAGGGCGGGGCCGCGTCGCAGCCGCTGCACGCGCCCGGCGAAGTTCGTCAGCGTGCCGTCCTCCTCGGTCGCCGCGGCGATCGGGAAGACGACATCCGCCTGCTGCGCCGCCGCTGTCGGATGGCTGGCGAAGACGATCAACGTTTCCGCCTGATCCACTGGCGGGTCGCCGCCGAGGACGATCAGGCCGCGCACCCCGGCGGAACCGTCGAGCATCGCCGCCGCGTCCGCGCCACCGGCGGGCAGGATATTGAGGTCGATCGCGCCGCGCCCATTGGCGGTGCTGACCACCGGGCCACCCGCTGCGGGCATCAACGCCGCCACCGCTGCCGCGACCGCCGGATCGGCGAGCAGGGCCGGAGCGACGAAGAGCATCCGCTTCTCCGCCGCTTTCCATTGCTCCGCGACCGTGCCGAGATCGACGGGCGTGACGGTGGCAATCTCCGGCGCCTTCTCGCCGTGTACCAGTGCCGCGAGGGCGATCAGTACGTCCCCCTCGCCGCGCACGGGCGGCTGCACCCATGTCGTCGCTTCCTGCGTCAGGCCGGTCGGATTGGCGTGGATGAGGGCGAGATTCGCGCCCTGCTGCGTCGCCTTGCGGAGTCGCAGATGGAGCACCGGCACCTCGGCAATCGGGTCCGTGCCGACGACGAGGATCATCTCGACGTGGTCGATGTCCGTAATCGCCCCCCGGAAGCCGAGATCGTCCCGCGCAGGGATGGGCGGGCGCGGGTAATGATCGAGATTGGCGGTGCCGATCACATCGCGCATCAGGCGATTGAAGAGGAAGAGCGCCTCATTCGGCACCATCGGGCTGGCGATGCCGCCAATCGCCGCCGCGCCGTGCGTGGTCTTGATCGCGGTCAGGCGGTTCGCTGCCTCGGTGAGCGCTTCCTCCCAGGTCGCTGGGACGAGCGCGCCGCCGCGCCGGATCATCGGTGTCGTGATGCGGTTTTCCCGCGTCGCGCCGACTTGCCCGAAGCGGCCGTAGTCGCAGAGCCAGCCGTTATCGACCGCCGGGTTATCGCGGCTGCTGACGCGCAGCAGATCGCCATCGCGCACCGAGAGGGTGACATTGCAGCCCATCGCGCAGCCACCGCAGACACTCGCCGTCAGGTCCAAATCCCACGGGCGCGCCTGGAAGCGGTACTGGCGGCTCGTCAACGCGCCGACGGGACAGATTTCGATGGTGTTGCCGGAGAAGATCGAGTCGAACTCGCGCCCTTCGGCGACGCCGATCTCGCTATGATCGGCGCGTTCCAGCACGACGAGGCTCGGGTCGCCCGCGATCTCATCCTGGAAGCGCGTGCAGCGCA
>JBPCMC010000533.1:0-4927 GCA_051002645.1 Thermomicrobiales bacterium | reverse complement strand
GGGCGGTGCTCGTCTTCCTCCTTGATGCCTACGACGAGGAGCAGACGACCGACGTGAACGGCAAGGCGGACACCCGCACCGTCCTGCGCTTCCATCCGGCCATCGCGCCGATCAAGGTCGCCGTCCTACCCCTGTCGAAGAAGGAACCGCTCGGTGAGTTGGCGCGCGAGATCGCCCAATCGCTCCGGCCGCATATGATGATCCAGTACGACGACACGCAGGCCATTGGCCGTCGCTACCGGCGGCAGGACGAGATCGGCACGCCCCTCTGCGTGACGGTGGATTTCGACAGCATCGAGGACCGCGCCGTCACCATCCGCGAGCGCGACAGCATGGCCCAGGAGCGCATCCCCATCGCAGAGTTGCTGCCCCGGCTGCGCGAGAAGTTAGGGCTGTAAGCCGATTTCTGAGCCGCCAAGACGCCAAGAACGACAAGAGGGAAGAAGAAAAGACTGCAATTCTCCGCGTTTTCCCGGCGTTCTTGGCGTCTTGGCGGTTATTGAAGCCGTCTCTAGTCCCCGGTGGCGTGCTGCTGCGTGGAGCGGACGTGCAGCCGGGCGATGATGACGAGGATGCCGAACCAGGCAATGGGATTGACGATGCTGAGCAGCACGACGATGCCCCAGGTAGCGGCGCGAACGTGCGGCTTCTCCCGGTGGTTGCCGCACGATGCAACCATAGCAGCAAGGATCGGCACCGCCATCGCCGCGAGGACGATCTGCCACGGGGCGGACATGATCGTTTCCTCAACGGCAAGAGAGATGCCATACCCACCGGTTGCGAGGACGGTCACCGCACTGGTATCGGCGAGCAGCGCGTAGATGCGTTCCGTGGGCGTTGCCTGTACCGCTGATTCCGTCATATCCGTCTCCCATGAGTCCCGGCGTCGGTCGCGTTCTCTACAGGCAGCGTACCCCGTGCGGTGGAGACAGCACATCAGTCGAAAGTGCATCGCGCGCCTGTCCATCGGGCCAGTTCCGCCGATGGGCGCCTCTTGCGGCAGAGGTGTAGAATAGAAGAGGATCGAAGCAGTAAACGCGTACTCGCCATCAGCGAGCCCGGTGTGATGCCGGGTATAGCGTCGCCTCTTGATTCTCCCCGTTACACACCGCGATTCACGCCTTACACGGTACCATCCCTCGCGCGTCGAGAGGAGCCCGGCGATGATCGAAGTGCATGACATCACAAAAGTCTATCAGACCGGCGATATGGCCCTGCAAGCCCTGAAGGGCATTTCCTTCCGCATCAATGATGGCGAGTTGTGCGCGATCATGGGGCCGTCCGGGAGCGGTAAGAGCACGTTGATGAACATCCTCGGCTGCCTCGATACCCCGTCGGAGGGCGAGTATCTGCTCGACGGCGAGGATGTCGCCTCCTTCGACGAGACGCATCTGGCCCAGGTGCGGAACCGCAAGATCGGCTTCGTTTTCCAGTCGTTCAATCTGCTCAAACGGACGACCGCGCTGGACAATGTGGCGCTGCCGTTACTCTATGCGGGCGTCGAGCGGCACGAGCGGCACGAGCGGGCCGTGGCGGCATTGAATGCCGTCGGCTTGGGCGACCGGCTTGATCACAAGTCGAATCAACTTTCCGGAGGCCAGCAGCAGCGCGTGGCGATTGCGCGGGCAATCGTCACGACGCCATCGCTGATTCTCGCCGATGAGCCGACGGGCAATCTCGATTCATATTCATCGGTCGAGGTGATGGACATCTTCCAGAAACTGAACGCGCAACTCGGGGTGACGGTGATCTTCGTCACGCACGAGCCGGATATCATGGCGTATACACGCCGGGTCTTGCGCATCCGGGACGGCTACCTCGGCGCGGATGAACCGATCCCCGACCCTCGCTCCGCCGCCGCCGAAATCGCTGCTCGCACCGAGGTTATCCCGCTGCCGCCGCGCCTCCCGGTCACGGTGTAGCGCGACCTTCCGATGGCACAAAAGAGAGGGCGAGGTTGGGAAACCTCACCCCCCACTGCCCAGAGGGCACCCACCTCTCCTTTGCTTGTCAGCAAAGGAGAGGGTGAGAGGTAGGGGCGCATAGCGTGCGCCCTCCTCAGTCCTCAGTCCTCAGTCCTTCGTTACTTGACGTCGGCCTTCGCGCCTGCGTCTTCGAGCTTGGTGCGGGCGGCGGCGGCCTCGTCCTTGGTGACATTCTCCTTGATGGCGGCCGGGGCGCTCTCAACGAGGTCCTTGGCTTCCTTCAGGCCGAGGCTCGTCAGCTCGCGGACGGCCTTGATGACCTGAATCTTGTTCGCGCCGATCTCGGTCAGCATGACGGTGAACTCCGTCTGCTCCTCTGCCGGTGCCGCCGCTGCCGCAGCTGGTGCGGCCGCTGCCGGCGCCGCCGCCATCGCGGTGACGCCGTACTTCTCTTTGAGTGCGTCCGAAAGCGTCTTCAGTTCGAGGATCGTCATCCCGTCGATTGCCGAGATGATCTCTTCGGTCGATACTGCCATGTCTGTAACCCTCCTATGCGGCGGCTTCTTCGCCCGCCAATTGTGCGACGCGTGCATCCAGCAGCGACGTAAACTCGGTAACCGCGAAATCCAGTGCGAACACGAGGTTCGTCACCGGCGAATCGAGCGCGCCGACAATCGTCGCGATCAATACTTCCTTCGGTGGCATCGTCGCCAGCGCCTCGACATCCCTGGCGCCGACGGACTTCCCTTGCAGGAGCGCGCCCTTCACCTTGAGGATGCGCGACGTGCGTACGAAGTCGTTGATCACCTTCGATGGCCCGACAATGTCCTCGCCGGTGAAAACCAGCGCGGTCGGCCCTTCCAGCGTCGCGTCGAGCGACGAGATGCCGCGATTGTTCGCGGCGATCCGCGTCAGCGTGTTCTTGGCGATGCGGAACTCCGCCCCGACGCCGCGCAGTTGCCCGCGCAGCCCTTGCAGATCCGTCACGGTCAGGCCGCGATAGTCCGCCAGGATCATCAAGGTCGTATTGCCGATCCGCTCCTCCAGCTCGCTGATCGTCTCACCCTTCTTCTCAGTTGGCATGTGCTCTCACCCCCTCTCATTGCCATGATCTACCCGCAAACAAAAGCCCCACGCCGGATGAGGCGCGGGGCAAAACAGCGACGGCAATCGCACGGTTGGGCGATGCACGTATGCGTCTGTTCCTTCCCATCTACCTCGGCTGGTGGCCCCAATGGGCCGATTAAGCGCGTGCGCGCCAGCGGTCTTCGGCGATGTCGGAGCACAGTATACGGGTCAGGCGACTAGGCGGCAACCCCTTCGGCTTCCGCGACGGCGGCGTTCACGTCGAGCCGGATGCTCGGTCCCATCGTCGTGACGACGACGATCGAGCGGATGTAGGTGCCTTTCGCTCCCGTCGGCTTGGCGCGGCTTACCGCGTCGATGGCGGAGAGCAGGTTCGCCTTGATCTGCGCTTCGTCGAAACTCGTCTTGCCGATCGGGATATGCACGAGGTTCGTGCGGTCGTTGCGGAAGTCCACACGCCCGCCGCGCCGCTCATTGATGACACGGGGCAGGTCTTCCGGCGTCGCGATGGTGCCGGAGCGCGGGTTCGGCATCAGGCCGCGCCGACCGAGCACGCGCCCGAGGCGACCGACCTTGCCCATCATGTCCGGCGTGGCGAGCGCGACATCGAAGTCGAGCCAGCCGCCCTCGATCTGCTTGATGAGATCGTCCGACCCGGCGTAGTCCGCGCCCGCCTCGCGTGCGGCCCGCTCGCCATCGCCCTGCGCGAAGACGAGGATACGCACATTCTTGCCCGAGCCGGACGGCAACGTCGCCGAGGCGCGCACCTGCTGATCCGCGTGGCGCGAGTCAATGCCGAGGCGGAAGTGGATCTCAATCGTCTGGTCGAAGTTCGCCTTCGCCGTCTCCTTGAGGAGATGGACGGCCTCGTCCACCGTGTACTTCTTCTCGTGATCGACCAGTTTGACGAGTTCCAGATATCGTTTGCCGCGTTGTGCCATACCAACCAACTCCTTTGACCTTGTGGTCCAACCGGCGCATCATGCGCCTCCCACGCCTGGCAGTAGCCAGTAGCCGGTAGTCAGTAACCGGAAAGAAACGCGCGCAGCGCTTCCGTTTTCAACTGACTACCGACTACTGGCTACTGACTACTCCCTACTCCGTAACCTGAATACCCATCGAACGGGCAGTGCCCTCGATCATGCGCATCGCGCTATCGACATCGTAGGCATTGAGGTCCTTCAGTTTCAGTTCGGCGATCTCGCGCACCTGCTGGCGCGTCACCTGCCCCGCTGTCTCGCGCTTGACGTTCGCCGCGCCCTTGGCAACGCCCGCCGCGCGCCGCAGGAGGTCGCCCGCCGGTGGCGTCTTCGTCACGAACGTGAACGAGCGATCCTCGTAGACGGTGATCGCGACCGGGATAATCTGGCCAACCTGCTGCGCCGTCCGCTCGTTGTATGACTTGACGAACTCCATCAACGCCACGCCGTGCTGGCCGAGCGCGGGGCCGACCGGAGGCGCGGGCGTCGCTTTGCCCGCCGGCAACTGGAGTTTGACGATGGCCCGTACTTTCTTCGCCACAGGGGCGTCCTCCTACTGTCTCACCCGCGCCGCGCCTCGTTGCGCGCGCTATCACAAAAGAGGGGCCACCCGGCCCCGCAAGAGCGCTAGAGATTGCGATCGACTTGCAGGAAGTCCAACTCCACTGCGGTCTCCCGCCCGAACATCGAGACGAGCACTTTGACGCGCCCCCGGTCCTGGTTGACCTCGTCGATCTTCCCCTCGAAGTCCTGGAACGGCCCGTCCACGATGCGGACATTGTCCCCGACGGCGAGGCTGAGTTTGACGCGCGGCGCTTCCGCCGTCATCTGCTGCTTGATCGTAATCACTTCATCATCGCGCAGCGGCGTCGGCTTCGTGCCCATGCCGACGAAACTGGTCACGCCCGGCGTGTTCCGCACGACGTACCACGAATC
>JBPCMC010000532.1:0-3053 GCA_051002645.1 Thermomicrobiales bacterium | reverse complement strand
GGCTGGCGCTACTGGTGGTGCTCGAGACGCTGACGCCGGCCGAGCGGCTCGCGTTCGTGCTGCACGACATGTTTGCCGTGCCGTTCGAGGAGATCGCCCCGATGATCGAGCGGTCCCCGGCTGCGGCGAGGCAACTCGCGAGCCGCGCACGCCGCCGCGTGCAGGGGCAGGCCCCGGTTCCCGACCCTGACCTCGCCCGCCAACGTGAAGTCGTCAATGCATTCTTCGCCGCCTCTCGCAACGGCGACTTCGACGCGCTCGTCGCCGTGCTTGACCCCGCCGTCGTGCTGCGGGCCGACGGTGGGTTCGCGCGTGGCCACCACACGGTCGTGATCGCTGGCGCGCGGGCCGTGGCCGAACAAGCGGTCACATTCGGACGGCTCTTCCCGTTTGTACGACCGGCGCTGATCAACGGAGCCGCCGGGGTCATCGTCGCTGCCCACGGACGGCCGTTATCCGTCATGGGATTCACCGTCACAGGCGGGAAGATCCTCGCCATCGACGTGCTCTCTGACCCCGAACGGCTAGACAAGCTCGACCTAACAGTCCTCGATGACTAACCACCCAGAACCAATAGTCAGTCGGAACAACCAGATTCATTCCAATCAGCCGCGCTCGAAGGCCAGTTCGCCGCCGATCCAGGTCATGGTGACGGGGATAGCGGCGATTTCGTCCGGCGGGCAGATGCGCGGATCGTGGGCGAGGACGGCGAAGTCGGCGAGCATCCCCGGTGCAATCGACCCCTTCCGGTGCTCCTCGAAGGTCGCGTACGCCCCGGCGACGGTGTAGGCATGGAGGGCTTCGTTCACCGAGATCGCCTCGGCGGGCGCGTACGCCGCGCCGGAGCCGGTGCGCTCGGTGACCGATACCTGTATGCTCTTCAGCGGCTCGAACGCCGAGACCGGGCAGTCGGAACTGAAGACCATCGTGATCCCGCTATTGAGCAGTGACCAGAAAGGGTAGGTGAGCGCGGCGCGCTCCTCCCCCAAGTGGCGCATGAATGAGTCGCCGTACTCCGTGATGAAGATCGGCTGCGTGACGACCACGACGCCCATCGCGGCAATCCGCGCGATCAAGTCCGGCCTGAGGATGCCGCAATGCTCGATGCGGTGGCGATGGTCGGCGCGCGGCTGCACCGTCAGGGCCTTCTCGTAGGCATCCAGCACCATCTCGATGCCGCGATCACCGATGGCATGGACGGCGATTTGCCATCCCGCCGTGTGCGCATCCATGACATATCCCTGAAAGACCTCCTCGCTCATCATGGTCAGGCCGAGGTTGTTTGGGTCGGGATCGTGGAGGAAGGGCTGCGAGACGGCGGCAGTGCGACCGATCAGGCTGCCGTCGATGAAGAGTTTGGCGGGCCCGCACTTCAGCCGGTCGCTGCCGAAGCCGGTCTGGATGCCGATTGCCGTCAGGTGCGGCATCAAGTGTTCGCGCAGCATCAGCGTCGTGCGCAGGGGATTGATGCCCGTCTCCGCCGCCCGCTGGAAGGCGCGGAACTGCGAATTGAGATGGACGCTCGCGTCCGCGCTGCTCGTGATGCCCGCCGCGAGGTACCGCTGGGCGCAGCGACCGAGCGCCTCGACGAGTTCATCCTCGGTCGGCTCGGGCACCAGGCGGGTGACGAGTTCCTGGGCGGTTTCGAGCAGCAGCCCGGTCGGCTGGCCCCTCTCATCGTGGACGATCCCGCCGCCCTCCGGCGCTTCGGTCGCGGCGGTAATGCCGGCGAGCCCGAGCGCGTGCGTATTAGCGACGCAGAGGTGGCCGCTGGCGTTCGTGATGACGACCGGGTGGTCGGGCGCGACGGCGTCGAGGTCGTAGCGTGTCGGGTGGCGGCGTTCGGCGAGCGATTGGTCGTCGTAGCCGCGCCCGAGCACCCACCCGCCGCCGGGTGTCTCCGCCGCCCGCTCCGCGACGCGCCGCTGGAGTTCGGGGATCGTCCCGCAATCCGGCGCGCGGCAATCCACCTGGCCGAGCGCACGCCCGAACATCAGCATGTGATTGTGCGCCTCGTTGAATCCCGGCAGCAGCGTCTGCCCGCCCAAATCAACGATCCGCGCGCCGGGCGCGGTGAGCGCCGTCATATCGGCGGCCTGCCCGACGGCGACGATCCGGTCGCCGCGCACGAGCACCGCCTCCGCCTGCGGATGGACGGGGTTCATCGTCACGACCGTCCCGTTCACAAAGAGCGTGTCATGCAGCGGCACCGGCAGACTCCCTTCGTCCGAGGGGCGATTCAAAACCGCCAAGACGCCAAGTGGAGAAAGATTGAGCACAGAGGCCACAGAGGACACAAAGGACACAGAGAATCTTTTCTCGTTCTCCCTCTGTGTCCTCTGTGCTCTTCGTGTTCTCTGTGGTAAATCCCTTTCTTGGCGTCTTGGCGGTTCATTCCCGGCTGAGTTCTAATCATGGTGGAGCGTGTATTCGTCGACGGTATCGGGCGCGACGAGGTTGGTGAGGAGGGAATCGGGCGGCTCGCCATTCTTGGTGGCCTGGGCGGTGAGGAGAAATTGCAGTTTCTTCGTCCGGTAGAGATTGTCTTCGATGAGCCGCCGGTTGTTCGCGGTGAGGTCAGCGAGTAAGGCGACGGCGAAGAGCACCGCGCCGATCATCGAGAAAATGAGGGCGATAATCAGCGACTGGATGTGCCGCGTGCCCTTTTCCCCGATGACGAAGTAGAAGTAGAAGAACCGCCCGACGAGCGACGCGCCGATCAGCAGGAAGAGCATCGCGAAGAAGGAGAAGGTCTTCAGCGGCTCGTACATCGCCCAGATGCGCACCATCGTCGCGGCGGAGCGCTTGACGTAACTCCAGACATTGGGGAAGAGGCGGGAGGGCCGCGTCGGCCGCGATTGGATCGGCACGCTGCGGACGCTGAGGTTCTTTTTGCCCGCCTGGATGATCGTTTCGAGCGTGTAGGTGTAGCGCGTCACGACGTTGAGGCGCATCGCCGCCTCGCGCGAGAGGGCGCGGAAGCCGCTCGGCGCGTCCGGGATGTCCGTCCCGCTCAAGCGGCGCATCGTCCACGAACCGAACGCCTGCAACCG
>JBPCMC010000531.1:0-10875 GCA_051002645.1 Thermomicrobiales bacterium | reverse complement strand
CCGGGGATATGGCCGATCTCGTAGAGCAGAATGTCCTCGTCGCTCTCAACGAGCCGGATATTTGGGTCATTGAGGTGATCCGCCACCCATTGGGTCGATACGAGGGTATCGGTCGCGGGGGTCGTTGCTGTCGCCGTCATCGATCGTCTCCTTCCATCACGTCATCTGCGCGAGTAGTTGATGAAGTCGCGCAACAAACTCAACAATACAGAGAATATCGTCTGCGGCGCGATGCGTCAAACATCCCGCGACTTATTCAACTAAATTGGAGCATAATGCCGTGACGGGTTCGCGTCAAGTCGGTACGGTGCGCAAACATCGGGCATACGGATATATTCAACCCGCATTGATCGCCTGTTTCGTGGTGTCGTCGCGGTATTTCTTGATCGCCGCCTTCGTGGTGCCGAGGGCGAGCGTGGCGCAGCGCGGGCGGGTCGCCATCACCTCGCGTCCGAAGGTCTCGGTGATAATGTCGTACTCCATCTCCTCGACCTCGGCGAGCGTCTTCCCCTTCAACCGGCTGGTCATGAAGGACGCGCCCGCCTGACTGATCGTGCATCCCTCGCCGACATAGGAGATGTCCTCGATTGTCTCGTCCTCGCCGACCTTCAGATAGATCGTGACGATATCGCCGCAGCCGGGATTGCCGCCGCTTACCTCGACGGTCGGCTCGTCCATCGTGCGATTATTCCGGGGCTTCTCGCGATGATCGAGGATGAAGGCCATAAAATCTTCGCGGCTCATTTGCGGTCGTTCTGCCATCGTTACTCCTCAGTCAACGGTATGTCCCACGCAGGGCGCAGTGGTTCAATCTCTACTGGCATAACAGCGCGAGGCCGAGCATCATTCCAGAAGCGCACGTTGGTGGATGGTATCGAGCAATTGCGGGCATAAAAATGGAACGGGGGACGAGATTCTGAAGTTGTGTCGATTGCGCGACCGGCATTGCTCTCTCCTTTTCAAATCGGGAGCGTCCTAAGCGAAGCCTGCCATCTGGGCCTGAGCGGGTCGCAGCTAAGGGCTTTTTGCATTCCGGCCTACGCCTGGAAAATCCCACATAGTCTCGTTCCATCAGTCACCCCATTCGTTTCAGTCAATCTACCTATCGTCTGTCACCACTTTCCTGTGCGCCCCGGTCGCCCGCCGGTAATGAGCGCAACGAGCGCGAAGATGAAAATGATGACGAGCATCAGCGCGAACGCCAGTGCCGACTTGCCTACTCCGATACGAACACCGATGAGCAGGGCAATAAGAATGACCGAAATAAGCCACCCCTGCCACGTCAGAGGACGCCATCCCCAACCAAGAATCTTCGGTCCAAACCAGCGGTTCGTGGGTTGCCACTTCATGAAACCACTCCCGTTCATCGCACGTCATCCGCTGCCATCCGACTGCGAATGACCTCAGTTTACACCTGCTCACAATCAGGCTACGTTTTTCTAGGTGGGAGAGAAATGGACGATGTGCCGCTTTACCTATCAGTACAGGAAAAATGGGTCATGCCGTCGTGCAACCTCTCAACCTCATGGTTCTCGAATATGACGAAATAGAGGAGAGGAACAAGTACAGTTTCGATGGCGTGGGAGAGCCGCACTTGAATAGGCACACAGAGGGTCCCCGGCCTGCTATCTATGCCCAATCACCCGTACAGGCGAAAGATACAGGCGGATTGGTCAAAGCGTGAAAGGGCTGGGTGTCGTCGTGTTGTGATACTCTTTCTGCCTATTCAAAGGGAAGGAGAGGCGGGTGGACCTATTACAAGAAATCGCGCACTGTCCGATTGTCGAATACTGCAAGGCACATCCTGATAGCGGCCATCCCTGTGCCGCTATCGTCGCTGTCCAAGATTCCGTGCCTCTCGCGGACCATCAGGCGCCGGAGCCATGGAGCGGTCATTTGGAGGAAGCCCCTATCCTTTTCCTCGGCTCCAATCCATCCATTACCTATGAAGAGGAAAATCCTGTTGGGTCATGGTCAAACCTGCACATTGCAGACTTCTTCTCCAATCAGTTCAGTGGAGGACGCGAGGAGTGGATTCGGGATGGCAGATACTCTCGGTCTAAAGATGGGATTCACTTCAAATACGTACCCTTTTGGTCAGGAGTCCGGGAACGGGCTGCCGAGTTGATGGAAGTGGACGTGAATGACCTGCTATCGGGGATCGATTACTGCATTTCCCAAGCGGTGCATTGCAAGTCTCGCGACCAAATTGGCGTTGCTGCCGCGTTCGAGCCATGTGTCGGACGCTATCTGGAACGGCTGGTTGCTCAATCGGGCGCGAAGGTGATCGTGTGCTTGGGAGTCCACGCCGCTCGTGCTGCCAAACAGACCTTCAATGTGCCGACCGTCGAGAAAATCTTCGGCCCGGTCGAGGTTGGGCAGCGAGAGCGCATGTTCACGTTCTTGCCCCATCCGGCCGCACGCAGTCTGCCGAAGTCATTTGCGAAGAATCTGTTGGAAGATGAGTTAGGCCGATTGCGTGCCTTTCTGCGTCATGACGGCAGCGAGTGACCGTAGTGCATTGATTCGGCTCACGTCTTCGAAACAAACCCGTGGTCCTTCAACCGCTGCCGTGCAAACCTCAACGCTTCACAGGTGAAGAGTGACTGCGATTCCGGTTGAAGGACAAGGTTCTTCATCATCGGAGCGCACAAGGCGTGGACATCGAAGTTCAACGGCAGTAGAAAAAAACCGCCACAATTGCTCTCTTCACCACAGGGCATAAAAATGGAGCGGAAGACGAGATTCGAACTCGCGACCTTCTCCTTGGCAAGGAGATGCTCTACCACTGAGCCACTTCCGCTCAAATCAGACTAATTGGTGGGGAAGGAGAGACTCGAACTCTCACGCCTTGCGGCACATGATCCTAAGTCATGCTCGTCTGCCAGTTCCGACACTCCCCCGACTGGCGCGTTCCCTCACCGCCCGCATACTACCAAACGCCTCTCCGGTCGTCAAGTGCCGTCAAGCGGACGCATCGCGTAGCCGTTCCGCAGTCTGGATGAGCGCGGCTGCCCCCGCTTCCCATTGAAACCGTGCGCGAACGTCCGCGCTCGCACCTTGCGTTCGATCCTTCGCCGCCGGTGGGTCGTGAAGAATCTCCTGAACGGCTTGGGCGATAGCGTCGACATCGGCGGGAACGAGCCAACCATACGCGCCACCGCCGAGAATATCGCGCGGCCCGCCCTCATCGACCGCGACGACCGGAATGCCGCTCCAGACTGCCTCTAGCACGGAGAGCCCGAACGTCTCATCCCGCCCCGTATGCACATAGACGCTCGCCGCGTGATAGGCCACCGGAAGGTCGGCGTCCGGCACGAAGCCCGCGAAGCGCACGGCCTCCATCACGCCGGAGCGCGCCGCCTCCGCGCGTATGCGCGCTTCGTCCACGCCACGACCGACGATCAACCCGACTGCGGATGGGTACGATGCCCGCACGGCGGCGAGTGCGCGGATGAAGAGATCGATCCGCTTGCGCGGATGGAGTTGATTGACGGTGAGGAGCACCGGCGCACCTTCCGGCAGCGCGTAGCGCGCCCGGATTGCCGCAATTGCCGTCTCGTCCGGCTCAATGAAGTCAACACCGTGTGGGATCACCACGGCATCACGCCCGTATGCCTCGTTGAGGCGTTGCGCGCCGTAGACACCATTGGCGAGCAGCGCGTCAGCGGCAAGCACGAGTCGCCGATCAACCGCTCCGTAGAGCCCGAGCAGCGGCTTAAGTAGTGTACCGACGCGACCGAGACCCGCCGCGACATCGCGCCGGTCGCGGTCAACGAAGCGGGGCGGCTCATAGAGGAAGGCGAGGAGCGGTCGCTCCGGCGCGCCCCACCCCGTGCGACGCGCCCACCGGAGCGCGGGCATGGACGGCGGCCCGAAGCAGACGAGCGTATCAGCGTCTTTGGGTATATGTGCGATCAGGCGCGGCGCGAAGAGGTATTCGAGCGCGGCGTCGGCATAGTGGTGCGAGAACCAATCGACGCGCCGCCCGGTCTCGACAACCGCCAATCCGGGCGGCAGTGCGGCGCGCGGCTCTGCTGCGAGGCGGTGCGTCACCAGCGTCACGCGATACCCGGCCACAATCGTATAGCGCGCCAGTTGCAGAATGAGCCGCTGCGCGCCCGTCAGTTTCTTAATCTGCGGATAGAGAAATGCGAAATGCAGCCCAGCCGCCCTCTCAGTCTTCACCCCCGGCCCCTCTCCATCGCTATTCGGAGCGATATTGCGTGATCTTTCTGCGATGGAGAGGGGGGCAACCAGTCGCATAGGCGACGTTTATGCAGGGGGGCCGTCACCTTCCGCCTCATCAAGCAGCATGATCGGGATGCCATCTTCGATGCGGAAGACGCGGCTGCACGCGCCGTCGGTGCAGATCAGTTTCTGACCTTCGAGGCGCAACGGCGCGTGATGGCTGCACGGGCAGGCGAGAATATCGAGCAGTTCCTTGCTGATCGCCAGTTCGTTGGCCGTCGTCCCTGTGGGTGTGTCGCTCATCGTCCCCTCCTCCGCTCACTTCGGCACATAGAGTCGCAGCACATTGCGCTCGATCAGTCGGTAGCGCGTCTGGATGGCGCGGATCAACCCCGGCGTCGCGTCTGTCGGCGGCAGATCGGGGTCGAGCGACGCGACATCATTGTAACTGAGCGCGATCAGCGGATAGCGCCCCGCCTCCACATCGGCCACCAGCGACGCATCGTCCCACCGGCCCAGGCGCACCTCGGTCGCCATCGTGAACGGGTCCGTCACCCGCACCGGCTGGCCGGTGACGACGAGGATGCCGACGTTGGTACTGTACACCGGGCCGGGACTATTGGCGATATACGCCGCCACCGCCGCGTAGCCGTCAAGCTCCGATGCAGTCGGTGCGCGATAGTCGCGGGCCAGCCAGCCCGTCGTGCCCTCCCGCTCAACGAGCGCGACGACCGAGAATGCGACCACAGCGACGGCCACGGCGGGCGCAATCCAGACGCGCGCGGCGCCCATCCGTTGTGGCCGTCGGTCGATCAGCGTCACAACCGCCTGACCAACCAGCAAGGACGCGGCGGCAAGCAGTTCAACGAAATGGTTGTGATTGCCGCCGCTCGTGCCCGCGCCGAGCGCGAATGCCGCGCTCAGCACAAACCAGCAGACCGCGAACGGGACGCGTCGACGCTGGGCGCAGAGCGCGCATCCGGCGATCACCGCGAGGCAGAGCCACCACCCGTATCGCGCCAGCAACGGCTGCGCGAGCCGCAGAAAGGCTGCCCATTGCCACGAACCCTGGTAGCCAATCGTCTTCTGCGCGAACCCGCCGCGCGTCAGGAGTGTGAGGAGCGCGAATGGCGTCGCGATCATCGCCGTATAGAGGCCACCGAGCGTGACGGCCACTTTCGGGCGACTGAATGCGATGCCGAGGAGGAAGGCGACCGGCACGGCCACGAAGGTCTGTTTCGTCCACCAGCCGAGGGCGAAGCACGCCGCCCCGAGAGCCAAACGCTCTACGACGCCGCCGCGCGGCCACGCTCCCGCCCGCCACGAGGCGCGCTCAATGGGATCGAGCCAGGCGCGGAGCACGGCGACGCCGAGCAAATTCCAGGCGAGCGCGGTCATATCCGGCCGCACGCGCACGCTCCAGACCACGACGAGATGTGCCGACACGAAGAGCAGGGCGACCCATCCGCCGACCAGCCAGCCACGCCGGGTCGCCCCTGTGCGACGCACCGCCCAGACCAGCCAGGCGGCGACCGCGAGCGTCGCCAGCAACTGCACCGCCCGCCCAAATTTGAAGCTCGGGCCGCTGACGGCCATCGCCGCGCTATTGAGCAGCGTGTAGAAGGGCGTGTACGGCCCCGCGTAAAAATACGGTGCGGGCGACGGCTGATATGCGTAGGGGTCGGTCCCGTCCGCGATCAGCCGCGCCTCCGCGAGCACGACGCCCTCTGCATCATCCACCTGAAACGGGAAGCGCAGGATCGCCGCGTCGTAGCGCGCCGTGCCGATCACTTTCGGGACGAGCAGCAGGCAGGCGAGCGCGAGCGCGCCGAGGGTGACGATCTCCGACCACGCGGGTCGCGTCCGCGTATGCATCGAGCGGCCCGCATCTGTCATCGGCGTCGCATCAGAGCCGGATAATCGCGGCGCTGCCCTCGCCCGTCGCGATGCCCCGCGTCTGATTGCGCGTGTCCACGATTGCGGCGGTGCGGGCGACGACACGCGCGTAATCGACTGCCGTGTGATGGGTGACGATCACGACACAATCGACGGCGCGGAGCAATTCATCCGTCAGGGCGGTGGAGGCGTGCGTCTCGCCGTCCGGCGCGCGGAAGGTGGGCACATGCGGGTCGTGGTAGCAGACAGACGCGCCGTCCTCCGCGAGCAGGCGCCAGAGCGTCGCGGCGGGCGTCTCGCGCGTGTCCGCCACGTCGGGCTTGTAGGCAACGCCGAGCAGCAGCACGCGGCTGCCGTTGACGCTCTTCTTCTGCCCATTGAGGGCGCGCACGACGAGGTCGCGGACGTGGTAGGGCATCCGGCGGTCGATCTCCACGGCCAGTTCGATGAAGCGCATCGGGAAGTCGTACGCCTTCGCCTTCCAGGTCAAATAGAGCGGATCGACGGGGATGCAGTGCCCGCCGAGGCCGGGGCCGGGCACAAAGCGCAGGGAACCGTACGGCTTGGTTGCGGCGGCATCGAGCACTTCCCAGACATCCAGCCCCATCCGGTCGCACAAGAGCGCCAGTTCATCGACGAGCGCGATATTGACGACGCGAAAGACGTTCTCGACCAGTTTCTCCATCTCCGCCACCTTCGGCGACGAGACGGGGATGACACGCTCGGTCATCCGCTCGTAGAGGGCGACCGCCCGCCGCGTACACGCCTCGGTGCAACCGCCGACGACCTTCGGGGTATTCTTCAGCGTCCAACCCTGGCTGTTGGTATTGCCAGGGTCGATCCGCTCTGGCGAGTAGGCGACGAAAACATCCTCGCCGATCGTCATGGCCGCCGCCTCGACCATCGGCACGACGATCTCCTCGGTCGTGCCGGGGTAGGTCGTGCATTCGAGCACGATCAACTGCCCGCGCCGCAGGATGCGACCGATACGTGCCGTCGCGTCGCGCACCATCGAAAGATCGGGGTCATAGGTCGCGTTGACCGGCGTCGGCACGGCGATAATCAGTGCGTCGCAGGCGGCGAGCGGCGCGTCCTCGGTCGTGGCCGAGAAACGGCCCGCGCGCACCTGCGCAGCGACTGCCGCATCGGAGAGGATGTCCGGCAGCGGGCTCTCGCCCCGGTTGATCGTGGCGACGCGCGCCACGAGCACATCGCAGCCGACGACGGTGCAGCCCGTCTCCGCGAACGCGACGGCGTACGACAGGCCGACGTACCCCAGGCCGATAATGCCGACCGTCGGCGCGGCCCTCTCCTCGCTCAACTCCCGCCATCCTCCCCGCGAGCGCGCATCCGGCTGCGTGCGTCGCGATAGACCCGTTCAAATTGCGCCGCCGTCGCCGCCCATGTCAACCGCGTCGTGACGTCCGCGCGGGCCGCCCGCCCGAGTGCGGCACGGCGCGGCGGATCGTCCAGCAGCGCGACAATGGCGCTCGCCAGTGCGTCCGCGTCCTGCTCCGGCACTAATACGCCCGTCTCGCCGTCGCGGACGGCCAAACCGACTCCGGCGACATCGGACGCGATCACCGGGCAGCCCGCCGCGAGGGCATCGAGTAATGCGTTCGGCAGACCATCCACGTTGCCCCGGTGATCGTGGACGGAGGGGAGCAGGTAGAGATCGCACGACGCGACGAGGAGCGGATGGCGCGCGCGATCCACCCGACCCGCGAAGATGACTCGCTCCCCGACGCCGAGGGCCACCGCTTGCGCGCGGAGCGGCCCTTCGAGCGGCCCATCCCCCGCGATCACGAGCCGCGCATCGGGAAAGCGCGCCGCGACCGATGCGAACGCGGCGACCGCAACCGCGAACCCCTTCTTATAGACGAGGCGGCCCGCGCAGAGCAAGAGCGGCGTCTCGGGCGGCAGCCCGTACCACGACCGGACCGCCGCGCGCGTCTCATCGCTCACCGGCTTGAATTGCGCCGCATCGACGCCGTAGGGCACGACGGTCGTACGCGCCGGCGCCGCGCTGAGGCGGACCGCGCGGATGGCGAGATCGTCGGAGCACGCGGTCACGGCGGCGGCGGCGCGGAACGCCCATCGCGCGGCGAGACGCGCGGGCGGCAGGCGCTCCGCGACGAAGACATCCGACCCATGCAGACTGATGACGAGTGGAGCCTGTCGCCGCGCGACGATTGCCATGGGCGGGCCATTCGGGATCACCCAATGCGCGTGCAGAATATCGGGCCGCATCTGCCGTGCGACGTGCCCCACCGCGCGTATCGCGTTCGTCAGCGCGAGCGGCGCGATAGCAACGGCGCTCTTCGTCACGGCGACATCACCCGCCAGTGAGCCCGCGTATCCCCACGCCGCGCCCCACGACCGCACCGGCGCGACCGCGAAGGGATGGAGATGCACGCCGCGCGCCATGCCGGAGCGCCGCAAGCGCGGGTGATCGGGCAGCACGACATGGACCGTGTGGCCGCGAGCCGCGACGCCCGCCGCGATCTCCTCAATAAAGGGCGCGGTCATGTCGCCCTCATAGAGCGGGTACGACGACGTGAGCATAACAATGGTGAGCGGCCCCTCCGTCACCGGCAAATCCCTTTCATGCGGGTGGCGGCGAGACCGAGAAGACAAGGTACGCATTGTTGCCGGGGTCGTATCGCCGCGTGATGCCGGGCATCTCCTTGAACGAATAGAGCGGCAGCAGGCTCTGGCGGATCGTGCTCTGGTCGTTGATGTGATCGAGCGCCAGGACGGTCACGCCGTACTGGCGCATCACGGCGTAGACATCGTCGATGCTGCCGAGCGGGAGCATGACGGCGCGGCGCTCGCTGTGCCACGCGATCTCCCACGGGTTACGCGTCATCACCACAGCATCGGGCGCGGTGTTCGCCTGCAACCAATTGGCGAGTTCGACCATCGCATTGCCGCTCGTCTGCGTCTCGGCACGGGCGCGCATATCGCGCACATTCGGGATACTCACCGCCGCGAGTAGCGCCACGGCGAGCAGCGGGACAAGCGCGCGCCGCCCGATGCCGGTAAACCAGGTCGCGAGTGCGTCACACGCCCAGTCGATCCCGGCGGCGGCGTAGAGCAGCAGCCACGGCACGAAGACGAGGAAATAGCGTATCTCGTAGTGCCAGTAGAGCAGGACGAAGAGCGCGTACGGGAGCGCGCCGCAGAGCAGGATCGTGCCGAAGCCGGGCCTCCGCGTCGCCCCGACGATCAGGCCGAGCACGATGAAGGGCAGCAGCAGTCGCGGCACGAGCGCGCCGTTCGTCAGATCGCCCCACAGACGGCTGAACTGCTGCCCCTGCACGGCGAGGAAATGATCGTAGCCGTAGCCGATCAGCACGCGCGGATGGGGCAGCGGCCGCCCCCAGAAGACGCCGTAAATGCCCTCGACCGGCTGCGCCGGATTGTACTTAAGCACCCATGCGTCGTACGACTCTGTGGAGTGGAAGGGGGCACCGAAGGTGGCAAGATTGCGGATCGCCCACGGCGCATAGCAGCAGAGTGCCGCTCCGACCGCGACTGCGGCGGATCGCCAACCCGGTGTTCGACTGGCGCGACGGGCAACGAGAAACGCCGCGCCCGCCGCCCCGCCGATCAGGAACGCGCCGCTCGGCTTGGCGAGCAGCAACAATCCGGCGCTCCCGCCTACAGCGAGATCGGGCAGCCAGACACGGAATTGCCCCGCGCGGCCAGCCGGCACCGCGCTACGCGGCTCGCACCATGCCCGGTAGAGGGCGACGATGAAGGCGGCGAAGAGCAGCGTGAAGACGAGATCGTTGACCGGGAAGAGCGTGTCCTCGAAGAAGAGCGGCATGGTAGCAAGGAAGATCGCCGCGAGCAGGCCGACCCGCCGGGACCATCGCCATGCGCCGACCCATCCGGTCAGCGCCAGCAACCCGACCATGACGAGCACATTTGGCAGTTTCGCCACGACGGTCGAGATACCAAACAGCCGGAAAGCCGCCGCGATCATCCAGACTTGCAGCGGCGGCCACGTCTCAGCGGGGTGGACGATCTGCGGCAAGCGCGCGTAGAACTGCGGAATGTAGTCGATCACATCGCCGTGCCCGCGCACGATGTTCCGCGCCCGCACCGCGTTGTCCGCGTAGTCCGCGTGGCCGATGAAATCAACGTGCCGGATGACGGCAATCGTCACGACGGCGTAGGCGACGACGATCACCGTTATGACCGCGCGAAAGAGGCGCGCGTCATTGAGGCTGTGCCAGAGGCTGCGCGAATACGCCGTCCCGCGCTGCCGGAGCGCCGCGCCCGCCAGCGGAATCACGCCCGCCCAACGATGCGCCGCGCCTGCGACCGCAACCGTGCCCACCGCCGGGGTCAGCAACGGGAGCGTCACGGCCCGCGTCTCCGGCACCGCGAACGCAGCGAGCGCGACGAGCGCGACAACGCCGCCCCCGACCGCCCCGCTCCAGACCGACGGCACGGCGAGCGCAATGACGACCGCGAGCAGCAGCATCCGCAACGCCCAGGGCCAGCCGCCGCGCGCGCCCGCCCACCACGACATCGTTAGCGGTTCGATGCGTACTGTGTCGATCTGGATGCCGAGGGCGCGGGGATCGCCGTTCCCTGGGCTGTACCGCTCGGCGCGGATGCGCATAGTGAGGTTTGCGCCGCCATCCGGCGCGCGGAGATCGGCGAGCACGGGCATGAAGCGGTCAATTGCCCCGACCGTCGCGGCATCGCCGCCGAGATCGACGGTGAATGGCGTCTCCGTCGGTGTGCCGCGCCCGTTGCGGGCAACCACTTCGA
>JBPCMC010000530.1:0-5850 GCA_051002645.1 Thermomicrobiales bacterium | reverse complement strand
AATTCGCCAGCAACTGGTGCCCGTGCTCGGTGAGAATACTCTCGGGGTGGAACTGCACGCCTTCGAGGCTGGGGATGTCCCGGTGGCGGAAGCCCATCACGAGACCCTCCGCCGTCTCCGCCGTCACTTCGAGCACGTCCGGCAAGGTCTCGCGCGCGACGACAAGCGAGTGGTAGCGGATGGCGGTAAACGGCGAAGGGAGATCGCGGAAGACGCCCTGCCCGGTATGGTGGACTGCACTGACTTTGCCGTGCATCAGCGTCGGCGCGCGGACGACCTCGCCGCCGTAGGCCGCGCCGATCGCCTGGTGGCCGAGGCAGACGCCGAGCAGTGGCACCCGCCCCGCCAGCGCATGGATGAGCGGCACGCAGATGCCCGCCTCCTTCGGCGTACATGGGCCAGGCGAGAGCACCACCCGCTCCGGCGCCATCGCGACGATCTCCGCCACCGTCGCCGCATCGTTGCGCACGACCGTCACATCCGCGCCGAGTTCGCAGAGATACTGGTAGAGGTTGTACGTAAACGAGTCGTAGTTGTCGATCAGTACAATCATGCGCTCACCCCGTTCGCTCAGTAGTCGGTAGTCAGTAGCCGGTAGTCAGAATGGGAACGTCCCCACTGGCTACTGACTACCGACTACTGGCTACTCGTTACTCGCTTCCATCGCCTCGGCCATATCGATGGCGCGGAGCAAGGCGCCCATCTTGTGGTGGCATTCGTGGTATTCCGCCTCCGGGTTGCTGTCCGCGACGACGCCGCCGCCTGCCTGCGGGTAGGCGATGCCGTCCTTGACGGGCATCGTGCGCAGGGCGAGGGCGAAATCCATATTGCCGTCATAGCCGACGTAACCGAGCGCGCCCGCGTACGGCCCGCGCCGCTCGTGCTCCAACTCCGCGATGATCTCCATCGCCCGGATCTTCGGCGCGCCGGAGGCGGTGCCCATCGGGAAGCAGGCGCGCAAGGCGTCGAGGCTCGTGTACTCCGGCTTCAGCCGTCCCTCCACCTCGGAGCAGAGGTGCATGACATGGCTGTATCGCTCCACCTGCATCAAGGAGGGGACGCGCACGCTGCCCGGCTCGGCGATCCGACCGATGTCGTTGCGCCCGAGATCGACGAGCATGATGTGTTCCGCCCGCTCCTTCTCGTCGGTGGTGAGTTCCTCCGCCAGCGCGCGATCGTCCTCGTCGGTCTTGCCGCGTGGGCGTGTCCCGGCGAGCGGGTGGGTCGTGATCGTGCCGCCCTCATTGCGGACGAGCGATTCCGGCGACGACGCGACGATCTGGAAGCCGTCGAGGTTGAAGTAGACCATGTACGGCGATGGGTTGATCGCCCGCAGCGCGCGGTAGATGGTGAAGGGCGCGGCGCTGGTCGGAACCGTCAGGCGTTGCGATGGGACGCACTGGATGATGTCGCCCGCCGCGATGTACTCCTTCGCCCGCTCGACCGCTTCTTCGTACGCCGCGCGGCTGAAGTTCCCCACCGGCCCGGCTTCGCCCTTGTCAGTGTTCCCGTGCGGCGGGGTCGCCACCTCATGCCGCAGATTGCTGACGAGCCGGTCGATGCGTGCGACTGCTTCGTCATATGCCGTCGCGAGGTCGCCGGTGTCCGTGTGGACGTGCGAGACGACCTTAATCCGGCGGCGGAGGTGATCGAAAACGAGCAGCGTATCGGTGAGCAGGAAGACGGCGTCCGGCAGATGCAGGACGTCCTCAGCGGCCATCGGCACGCGCGGCTCGAAGTAGCGGATGCACTCGTAGCCGAGGTAGCCGACCGCGCCGCCGAGGAAGCGGGGCAGGTCCATGCCCGGCGTGCGAACGGGCGTGTACGGCGTGAGGAAGCCCTGCAATGCCTGCAGAGGATCAGTGAACGGGAAAACCTGCTTGTCGCCGCGCTGATGCGTCGCCGTCAGCATCCCGTCGTTAAGCCGGACAACGAGATACGGATCGGTGCCGATGAAGGAGTAGCGTGCCAGCCGCTCGCCCCCCTCGACGCTCTCCAACAGGAACGAATACGGTCCCTGCGCCACCTTCAGGTACGCCGTCACCGGCGTCTCCAAGTCCGCCATGATCTCGCGGTAGACGGGGACGAGATTCCCCTCCCCCGCCAGCGCGCGCACCTCGTCCAACGACGGCTGCACATGTGCAGCCGAGGACTGAGGACTGAGGACTGAGGACTGAGCGATCCTATACCCCTCATTGCTCATTGCTCGTTGCTCATTGCTCTCCGCTGCCTGCTTCGTTAGTACCATAAACCCCTGCTCCTCTGGACTGCCCCACGGACAAACAAAAACACCCTCATCCCTGAAAGGGACGAAGGCGCTCAATACGCTCCGTGGTGCCACCCCAATTGGATTGACGAGTCAGTGTCAATCCCACTTGTCAGTACGGGAAGCGATTGCTTCCGATACCCTGCGCCGTGGTAACGGTGGCGCTGCTCCGGCCCCGACTACTCCGCACTGCTGCGTTTCGGGGGGCGACTCCCCGGTCCATTCACTCGTCCGCGCCGGCTTCCCGATTCACACCAACCATCGGGATCGCTGTGTGCCGCGCGAGACGGCTACTCATCCGGTTCAACGTCGCTGTCGCGTCGTTTGTTGAGATTGATCCTACGAGGCAATCGGCGCTTTGTCAACCCGTCCGTTCAGACGCTCAGGCGCCGCTCCAGGTGAGGAGGAGATCGGTGCCGTAGGCGGCGAAGAAGCCGAGGAGCACACCCCACATCGCCAGCTCCCGCAGTTGGAAGCGGCGGCCGACATTCAGCAACTCGGTGACGACGTAGAAGATCGACCCGGCGGCGAGGGCGAGGCAGAAGACGAAGATAGCATCGGACTTGACACTGTAGCCGAGCATCGTGCCGACGAAGGTCGGACCGCCGCCGATCAGCCCCGCCAGCGCCAGGAACGCCCATGAGGGCCGTCCCCCTTCCGCAGCCAGCGGCGCGGCGATCCCGAACCCCTCGGTGGCGTTGTGGAGCCCGAAGCCGACGATCAGGATCGTCGCGAGCCCGATGGCGTCCGACCGCGACGCCTGCCCGATGGCGAGCCCCTCCGAGAAGTTGTGGACGCCGATGCCGACGGCGATCATCAGGGCCAATTGCGTCGGTGTTGCGCCATGGAGCCGACCACCGACTGCCGTTGAACGAATGAACCGCCGCTCAAAATAGACGAGGCTCAACAGCCCGCCGCCAAACCCGATGATGAAGAGCACGAGCAGCACCGCGAAGGTCCGCGCGCTGCCCTCTTTCGCCGCGTCGAGCGCCGTGTGGATCGGTTCGGTTGCCTTGGTGATGACATCCCAGAGGAGGAAAACGAGGATGCCGATGGCAGTCGCGTTGAGCAGCGCCCGCCACGAGCGTGAGAGGTTCTTCAGGCGGGCGATTGGCAGGCCGAGGAAGATCGTCAGGCCGGCAATCGCACCCAGCAGTGTCGTCGTCGCGAAGGTCATCGCATTCCCTCGTTCCTGCGCGACCGCGTCATTGCGGCACGCCAATCGGCGGTGCCGGGGAGCGTAGCATCGACAAAGGCGATGCACCGGCAGCATCCTTAGCCTATCCTTCGCTCGCGCATTTGTCAACTACATGTTGCAAAAGTTTGGTGATCTTTTGGTAACGAATATACCGTGCGCGTCGCATGGATATAGTACGTGCCGCATCGGTGATGGGGGTCATCGCCTCGTCGCCACGCCGCGCCACTCCTCGGTGCGGGGCCGCGTGGTACAATCGGGCCGCAGCAATCCGATAGTGATCTGGCCGTCGGCCCCCGTCCTCGACCGCGCCAGACCGATGAAGGGACCTCCGCAATGCCGACATACAATAACCCTTATGGCTGGTGGGGCGGCAAGTGGCATCCGCCGACCCCGATGTCCGTCGTGCAGATCCTCGATTCCGGCAGCATGGATGCGCGCCTGCTCGCCACCTGTTGGCTGACTGTCGAGCGGCGCGGCTCGGTGCTGATCGCGGCGGACCCGATGCAGGACGCGGGCAAGACGACGACGCTCACCGCGATGCTCGATTTCGTGCCGGAGGAACACTGGATTTACTTCCCGCATGGCTGGTACGAGACGTGGGATTTCCTCAAGGATGAGGGGCTCTCGCCGGACGAGACGGTGATCGCCATCAACGAGTGGTCGGACCACCTCGCCTCCTACATGTGGGGGCCGAATATCCGCCGCTGCTTCGACCTGATGGAGCGGGGCTACACCGTCCTCACTGCGATGCACGACGACACGGTCGAGGGCGTGCTGGAGCAACTACGCGACGATGTCGGCATACCGGCGCGCCAACTGGGACACATGACGCTCGTCATCATCCTCCGCCTGGTGCGCATGGGGGGTCGTATCCACCGCCGGATGGCGACGATGCACTACCTCGAACCGGACGGCGACGCCGTGCCGCGCATCCTCCCCGCCATGCGCTGGGACCCAATGACGGACACGCACGCGCATTTCGATGTGGCGGACGCCCTCGGCCCCCGCCTCGGCCTGACGGCGGACGAGTGCCGCGAGGAACTGGAACGCCGCACCGCCTTCCTCACCGGCCTCTCGTCCGAGGGCATCCGGCAGGTCGGGCAGGTGCGCCATGCCCTCGCCACCTATCGCCGCGCGTCGCTCACGGGCGAGGACCTCCCCTTCGAAATCGGTGGCGACCCCGCCCCCGACAGCCGCGACGAAGTGTGGGGATAGGACTAAGGACTGAGGACTGAGTGATGGTCCACTGGCTACCGACTACTGACGACTGGCTACTCCCGTGAAGGTGCTAATTGGCGTCGGCGGGGCGGGGGTGGAATCGCTGTTGGCGCGGGCGGCGGAGCGGGTCGCGCCGGGGGCGACGTGGATCGTCGCGCATATCACGAGCGATGAGACATTCGCGCCGATGGCGGGGGCACGCTTCGCCCTGCTCGGACGGGGGCGGCGGATCGAGGCGGCGCTGCAACGACTGGAAGTGACCGCGCACGGCAGCGCCGCGGCGATTCTCGCCGCTGCGGACGGCTGGCTCGCGGAGCGGGGCATCGTACACAGCACCGTCACGCGACAGGGGAACCCGGAGCGCGAGATAATCCGTCTTGCGGCGGCGGAGCAGGTGGATCTGATCGTCATTGACGCGGGCATCATCGAGGACGCGCCGCACGGCCCCGGCACGCATCCGCTCGGTCGCGTCGCCCGCTTCGTCGTCGACCACGCCCTCTGCGATGTCCTCCTCATCCGCCGCTTCGCCGATCCGCACGCGGACTGGCTGCCGCCCCGTCCTCCACGCACACCACACGACCCGCCTCCGAAACCGAAGCCTTTGCGATGAAGAGCGTTGCACTGCCGAACTTCAGTTGGCTGATCGACGGGCGGCTGGCGGGGATGGCGTATCCGCGAACGGCGGCGATGCTTGCCGCGTTGCGCGCGCGCGGAGTGCGAGCGGTCGTCAGCCTGACCGAGGATCCGCTCTCTGCCACCACCCTGGAACGACACGGGCTACAGATGGCGCACCTGCCGCTCGTGGACTTCACCGCACCGACGGTGGCGCAAACGGCGGCGGCAGTGGAGGCAATCAATGGCTTCCTCGCTGCGGGGCTGCCCGTTGTCGTGCATTGCGGCGCCGGGCTGGGGCGGACGGGGACGATCCTCGCCTGCTACCGCGTCTGGCAGGGTGATTCTCCGGCAGTGGCGATCACCGAGGTCCGCGCGCGGCGGCCCGGTTCCATCGAGACAACAGAGCAGGAAGCGGCGATTGCGGCCTACGCACGCTACCTGCGCGCACAAGCGACGCGATAATACCTGTCCGCCTTTTCCGCATATACTGGCGACTGCTCTCGGTAGCGTAGGCTTCAGCCGGTGTCCCTGTCGGAGAGACGCAGGCTGAAGC
>JBPCMC010000529.1:0-3526 GCA_051002645.1 Thermomicrobiales bacterium | reverse complement strand
GGCCGAAGGAAGCGGCGAGCGGCGCCATCATCTACCCGACGCCCGGCTGGGATAAGCGGTAGCGGGGAGAACCTCACCCCCGGCCCCTCTCCATTGCGATGGCGAGGGGAGCATCGCCGATAATCCGTGGCAATGTGGAAGCGAATCCTTTCAAATCGTCACCCCTCTCCATCGCAATGGAGAGGGGCCGGGGGTGAGGTTCCCTGTATGGATTTCCTGCTGCACCCGTCGTTCTGGCCCCAGCAGATCATCAATGGCGTGCTGATCGGCGGCGTCTATGTGCTCGTCGCGCTCGGCTTCTCAATCGTCTGGGGCATCCTCAACATCGTCAACCTCGCGCACGGCGCCTTCATCATGCTCGGCGCGTTCGTCACCTTCTTCATCTGGGACGCGACCAATCTCGACCCGTTCCTTGTGCTGCCGATCGCGGCGGCGATCCTCTTCGTCGTCGGATACGCGACCCAGGCGGGAGTCATCAATTTCGTCGTGCGCGCGCCGCTGCTCGTGACGCTGCTCCTCACCTTCGGCATCGAAATCTTCGTCACCAATCTCGCCCTCTATAAATGGAAGGCGGACATCCGCTCCGTGTCGCCATCGTATGCGGGGAAGAGTATCGAGATCGGCAGCGCCATCGTCCCGGTGACGAAACTCGGCGCATTAGGGCTCGCCTTCATCATCACCGGCCTCCTGGCGCTCTTCATGAACCGGACGAAGGCGGGCGCGTCGATCCGTGCGATGGGCATGGACCTGACAGCGGCGCGCTTGATGGGCGTCAATATCCCGCGCACCTATGCGCTCACCTTCGGGCTTGGCGCGGCGCTCGCGGCGGCGGCGGGCACACTGATCAGCGCGACCCAGCCCTTCGATCCGGGCATCGGCTCGTCGTACACGATCCGGGCCTTCGTCATCTGCGTGCTCGGCGGGCTCGGCAGCATCCCGGCGGTGCTCGTTGGCGGCCTGCTCTTCGGGTTAATCGAGACGATTGGTTCGGTCGTAATCGGTGCGGGGTATAAGGACGCGATCACCTTCGTCGTCCTCGTCGTGCTGCTCGTCTTCCGGCCAAACGGACTGATGGGCAAGGAGTACTACCGCTGATGGCCGAGACCGCCGAACCGCTCATCCAACAGCCGGATACACAGGAGGCACCCGCCGGTCTCGGGGCGAACAAGACCCTGACGACCGCTACGCTCGTCGATCGCGTGCTGCTCATCTGCGCGCTCGTCTCGCTGCCGATCATGATCCTCGTGCCGCTCCATGCAACGGGCTACTGGATGAACCTGCTCACGCAACTCTTCATCTTCGCCATCCTTGCATCGGCGTGGAATCTGATCGGCGGCTACACGGGATATGCCGCATTTGGCAACGTCGCCTTCTTCGGCGGCGGCGCGTACGTGACCGCCGAGTTGATGACGCGAAGCGGTTGGGGCTTCTTCCCGGCGGCGATTGCCGGTGGCGTCATGATGCTCCTCTACGGCGCGCTCGTCGGGCTGCCGGTCCTGCGGCTGCGCGGCCATTACTTCGCCATCGCCACACTCGGTGTCGCCATCGCGACGCGCGAGTTGACCAACAACTTGGCGATCTTCGGCGCGAGTCAGCCGGTCAACCTGCCGCTGAAGAACGCCCCGAATCTGTTCTACTACGTCGCGCTCGGTCTGCTCGTCCTCTCCATCATTCTGACCTACATCATCGCCCGCTCGAAACTCGGCTATGGGCTGGCGGCGATCCGCGAGAACGAGGACGCCGCGCTCGTGATGGGCATTAACACGACGCTCTACAAGGTGGTCGCGTTTTCGCTCAACGCGATGCTGTGCGGGTTGGCGGGTGGCATCTACGCCTACTGGCATTCGACGATTGACCCGCCGACCGTCTTCGATCTGACGACGAATGTCCGGCTGATCATCTTTGCCGTCCTCGGCGGTATCGGCACGCCGCTCGGGCCGGTGCTCGGCGCGGTGGTGCTGACCGGCATCCAGGAGACACTCTGGCGGAACTTCACCAATCTCCATGCCGTGCTCTTCGGCGCATCCATCGTCGTCGTCGTCCTGCTCATGCCGCGCGGTATCGTCTATCTGATCCGCCAAAAGTTCTCGTGGCGAGTCTTCGTGCGCAATCTGCGTCAATATCGCGTGTGAATGGCGGAGAATGCGGAAAACAAATGAACCGCAGAGACGCAGAGAACGCAAAGGAACACAGAGAAAAGAGATGTATTTCATCTCCTCTTCCCTCTCTGCGTCCTCTGCGTCTCTGTGGTTCAAACGGTTTGTCCTTCCGGGAGGGATGTTTGTGACGGAGGTTGTGCTTGCGGCGGAACATGTGAGCAAGGTCTTCGGTGGCGTCACCGCGCTCCGCGATGCTTCCTTCACGCTCCACCAGGGCGAAATTCTCGGGCTGATCGGCCCGAATGGTGCGGGGAAGACGACGCTCATCAACGCGATCACGGGCGTCGATGCGCCGACCACCGGCCGGATCATCTTCCATGGCAAGGATTTGTACGCGCAATCCGGTGCGGCGGGCGGCATCGCCGGGCGGGTCTCCGGCGTGCTCACCAAGACGCGCGCCTACCGCATCGGGCAGATGGGCATCGCACGCACCTGGCAGGTCGTCAAACCCTTCCAGAATATGTCCGTCCGCGAGAACGTCACGGTCGGCGCGCTCTTCGGCAAGGGTAATCGGGCGAGCGTCGCTGCGGCGGCGGCGAAAGCGGACGAAGTGCTGGAGTTCGTCGGGCTGGCCCGCGTGCGCGATCGTGTGGCCGACGAATTGACGATCGCGGACCGCAAGCGGCTCGAACTGGCGAAGGCGCTGGCGATGGAGCCGGAAGTCTTGCTGCTCGATGAGGTGATGGCGGGGCTCAATCTCGTCGAAATCGAGGGCGCGATGGACCTCGTCCGCCGCGTGCGCGATAGTGGCGTCAGCGTGATGATTATCGAGCATGTGATGAAGGCGATTATGGGTATTTCCGATCATGTTTTCGTGATGGACGCCGGGGCGAATATCGCGGAGGGCGCACCGGCAGACGTGATCGCGAACCCACGCGTCATCGAGGCGTATCTCGGCAAGCGATATGCCCAGAAGGTACTCGACGGAGGTATCGACCCCGCGCAGGCGCTGATGGGCGCGCACGCGGAGCCGGAGGCATGATGGCGACCGTCGAATCCATTCCTGGGTCAGCGGGCCAGCGATCAGGCGAACCGCTCCTCGCGGTGCGCGGCTTGAACGTCGCGTACGGGGACGTACAAGTGCTCTGGGACATCGATCTGGCGATCTACCCCGGCGAAACCGTCGCGCTCGTCGGCTCGAACGGTGCGGGGAAGAGCACGCTCCTCAACGCCCTCTCGGGCCTGCTGAGTACGCTCTCCGGCACGATCACGATGGCCGGTGCGGACTTGGCGCGTCAGTCGTCCGGTCGGTTCGTGCAGGCGGGGATTTGCCATGTGCCGCAGGGTCGCCGCCTCTTCGTCGGCATGACCGTCAAGGAAAACTTGATGATGGGCGCTTTCAGCCGCTCGGACGGCGCGGCGGCGAT
>JBPCMC010000528.1:0-11479 GCA_051002645.1 Thermomicrobiales bacterium | reverse complement strand
GGGCGCGGCTCTTGCCCGTCGCGCTCGATGGGGAGGGGATGCGCATCGACCTGCTGGAGCAGATCCTCGCCCGCCACCGCCCGAAGTTCATCTACACCCTGCCGACCTACCAGAACCCGACCGGCGTGACGATGCCGCTCGCCCGGCGGCACGCGCTCCTCGCCCTCGCCGCGCGGTACGGCGTGCCAATCGTCGAGGATGACCCGTACGGCGAACTGCACTACGGCGACGAGCCGCCGCCCCGTCTCGCCGCGCTGGACCGGCGCGGCCTCGTCATCTACCTGAGCACGATGAGCAAGCTCTTCCTGCCCGGCCTGCGCCTCGGCTGGCTCGCCGCGCCGCCGCCCGTGGTCGAGGCGGTGACGCTGGCGCGGCAGAACATCGATGTCCACCCGAACAGCGCGATGCAGCACATCCTCCACACCTTCCTGACGCGCGGCTGGCTGGCGGAGCACGTCACTGCCCTGCGCCCCGCCTATCAGTCGCGGCGAGACGCGATGCTCGCAGCGCTCGACCGGCTGGCGCCCGCCGGAATGACCTGGTCCGAACCGGCGGGCGGCTACTTCATCTGGTGCCAATTGCCCGGTGGGATGCGGGCGCGCACGCTCGCCGTCGAGGCGGCGCGTGAGGGCGTCTCCTTCGTCGCCGGCGATGCCCTCTCCCCGAACGGCAACGCGCGCGACACCATCCGCCTCAACTTCACCGGTGCATCCGAAGACGAGATTACTGAGGGCATCCGCCGCCTGACCGTTGCCGTCCGCCGCCTCGCCCGCCGCGATGCCACCCCGCCCACGCCGCCCACGACGCCGGCCCCCGCCCTGTTGTCTGAACCGTGATTTAAACCACAGAGGCACAGAGAACACAGAGGAAGAAGGAGGGGAAAGATTTTACGGGAGGATATTCCAATCCTTTTTCCCGCTCGGCTCCGTGTCTCCTCTGTGCTCTCTGTGTCTCTGTGGTTCAAGTCCCGAAGGAGTGATACATGACACGCACGTATGAGTTTATGCAGGTGGATGTCTTTACGGATCGGGTGTTCGGCGGGAATCCGCTGGCGGTGGTGCTCGATGCACGCGGATTGAGTGACGCGGAGATGGCCGCCATCGCGGGGGAGATGAATCTGTCGGAGACGACCTTCGTCTTGCCGCCGACACTGCCCGACTGCGATGCGCGCGTGCGCATCTTCACGCCGAGACGGGAACTGCGTTTCGCCGGGCACCCGACGATTGGCACGGCGTTCGTGCTGGCGCAGCGCGGGATGCTCCCCGCCGGGGCGCGGGCGCTGACCCTCGAAGAAGGGGTCGGCCCGGTGCCGGTGCGATTGGAGGGCGACCCCGCCGCGCCGGACTTCCTCTGGATGGAACATGGCGAGGCGACTTTCGAACCGCCGCTCACCGACCGCGCCGCGTTCGCGACGGCGCTCGGCCTGACGGAAGCGGAGTTGCTGCCCGATGCCCCGATCCAGGTCGGCACGACCGGCTCCGCCTTCCTCTATATCCCCTTGCGTGACCACGCCATCGTGGATCGCGCCGCACTCGATGTGCCCGCCATCCTCCGCTGCTTCTCAGACAGCTCCGCCGTGGGCGTCTTCGTCTTCGCGCCCGATCCCGACCCGACAGCCGGGCGCGTCTACGCGCGCATGTTCGCGCCGCACACCTCCGGCATCCCCGAGGACCCGGCGACGGGAAGCGCGAGCGGGCCGCTCGGCGCGTACCTCGTCCGGCATCGCCTGGTCGCACCCGGCGATGACGTGCGGATCGTCAGCGAGCAAGGGACGAAGATGGGCCGCCAGAGCTTCATTCACATCGCTGTGCGCACCGAGCATGGCAATGTGACGGGCATCGAAGTGGGCGGCAGCGCCGTCCCGGTACTGGACGGGACCCTCCGCCTTCCCTGAGCGGGCGTAACCGGCGGCGACGCCTTGACAGGTTACTGCGCATTTCGTATCCTCTAACTGGTAATCCCGTTTTCGGCGGTTACCCGATAGGTTCGGGGTTGCCCAGAGAGTGGAGCAGCCACAAGATCGACGGGAAAGGCAACGCGATGGAGGGGCGGTACGCGAGCGCGACAGTCACGGCGGAGACAGAACCGGTGGTACGGCCGCGCCGGTCATGGTGGGCGGGCGCGCTGGCGACGTTACCGTTCTGGCCGGGGGCGGCGCTCTTCGGCATCGTCTACGCGGTGACGGCGCGGGCGGCGGGGCTGTCCGGCCCGGAGATTGTCGGGATGTCGGTGCTCGTCCACGCGGGGGCGGCGCAATTCGCGGCGGTGAACCTGATCGCGGGCGGCGCGGGCGCGCTCTCCATCGTCTTCGGGACGGCGATCACCAACGCGCGCTCCCTCCTGATCGGCGCGTCCATCGCCCCGCGCGTCGCCGCGCAACCGCTCTGGTGGCGACTGCTCTACGCCTTCCATCTCTCGGACGAATCGTACGCCGTCGCGACGACGCACTTCCTGCACGGCGACGCGACGCCGAGTTATGCCCTCGGCGCGAACCTCGGCATGGTCGTGCCGTGGCTCGGTGCGTCGGTGGCGGGCGTGCTGCTCGGTGCGGCCATCCCGACGCCGTCGCGCTGGGGCATCGACCTCGTCATCCCCCTCACCTTCCTCGGCCTGCTCGTGCCACTGCTGCGGAGCTGCCGCGCGGTCGGCGTCGCGTTGTGCAGCGGGGCGCTGGCGCTGCTCGGCATCACCTACCTGCCGGGGACGTGGTATCTCGTGCTGGCGGGCGTCGGTGGCAGTGCGGTCGGCGCCCTCTGGCAAACGTGGGAGGAGCGGCGCAGATGTGGCTGACGATCCTCGGCATGAGCGCCGTGACGTACGCGCTGCGGGCGACGATGCTCGTGACGAGGCGGCGGTTCCCGGATTGGCTCGGACAGGCGCTGGCCTACGTGCCGATCGCCCTCTTCGCCGCGCTCGCCGCGCCCGGTCTGCTGCGCCCGCACGGGAGCGTCGCATTGGGGCCGGAGGCGGTGGCGGGCGGCGTCGCGGCCCTCGTCGCCTGGCGCACGGCGGGTCGGATGCCGCTCGTGATCGGCGCGGGGCTGGGAACATTCCTGTTGGTACGGCTGTTGCTCGGGTAGGAACACCCTTCGCGGCGGCAACCGTGCCACCGCCCCTCCTCGCCATGCCCACCCTGGGACGAGAAAGCGCCGGTAGCATGCACCTCATCACGACGACCCTTGCCGCTATCAATCTCCCAACGAAAGTCACCTTGATCGCTGGATATGTTGTCGCGGTGCCGGCATTACTCGGCATCGTCCCCGCGCTGCGCAATCCGGCGGGCCGCGCGCCGGTCGTCGGCCTGCCGAACCGCGCCGTCATCGCGGCGGAACTGCTCGGCGCGGGTTCCGTCACCGCCGGGTGGTTTGCCGCCGGTCATCGGTCGACCAACGTGGTCAACGTCCTCTGGCTGATCGCCTGCACCACCATCTGGCTCCGCTCTGAAAACAAGCTCCGCCTCCAGGAGGCGAATTGAACCACAATGACGCGATGAGCACGAAGAGAAGAAGAGGGTATACTACAATCACTCTCTTCTCTTTCTCTTCCCGCCTTCGTGCTCTTCCGGGTGCGCTCTGGGCGGCATTCGTGGTTCCGGTTAGCCGAAAGGATGAATCTCGATGCGGTGGGTGCGAGTGGCGGGGGCGCGGTGGGGACAGAATGCGCTCGTCTTTGTCACGGTGTTGGCGCTGTCGCTCGCCTACGGCATTGGCCTGCACCGCCCGTCCGGCCCGGCGCGGATCACCGTGCTGCCCACCGCCGACGCGATCACCTATTTGATCGAGGATGACGACGGGCGGCGGATCATCGTCGGCGGGGGTGGCACGGATGGCGCGCTGCGAGCGTTCAGCGAGCGGACGCAGCCGTGGGACCGCCGCGTGGACCTGCTCGTCCTGCCGCCACCCTTCCGCGACCATCTGCCGGGTGCGACCACGATCGTGCAGCGGACATCGGTGGGGCGCGTCCTGGAAGTGGGCGGGCCGGGCAGCAAGCCGCCGCAGCGCTACGATCCGTGGCAACTCGCCACGCTTGATCGCGGCCACATCGCCGAGCGGCTCTGGGGTCACGTCGCCATCCCCCTCGCGCGCGGCGTGACGCTCGACCTCGTCGCCCCGGACGCGCCGGACGGCGTGCCGCTGAAACTGCCCGCCAAACCGCCGAAACCCGCCAGCAGCGCGCGGTCGTCGCCCGCGTCCACGCCTGCGGACCCCGAAGCCGGCGTCGCACCGGGCGGCTATCTGCGCCTTACGAACGGCGACGCGAGCCTGCTCGTGGCGCTCGGCACACCGGACGCGACCCTGCCGGGTTTCGCGCGGTTGACCGGCCCGACGCTCTTTGTCGCACCGAATCTGCCCTCGCTGCCGACGCTGGTGGGCACCGTCCGGCCCTGGGCGCTCGTTGACCTCTTCAGCGGGCCGGAGCCCGACCCATCCACGCTACCGGCCCGCACATTGATCGTCCCACAGGGGCGCTCCTTCACGATACTGCTGGACCCGCATGGCGTCCGCCTCCGGGACATCCCCGATGCGCCCACCTGGACGGCGACGGCGTGACACTGACCGTTTATCTCCTCGGCGCCCTGACGATGTTCCTCACGGCGACGCTCGGCGGCATCACCGGCTTCGGCGCGTCGCTCATCTCGACGCCGACGCTCCTGCTTCTCGGCCTGCCGTTGCGCTCGGTGGTGATCGTCAATCTCTCCGTTGTGCTCGTCACCCGCGCGGTGACCGCCCTGCGCCTGCGGGAGCACGTCTCGCTGCGGCGCCCCGCCCTGCTCGTCCTCGGCAGTATCCCCGGCCTCTACTGCGGCACGCTGCTGCTCGGATGGGTGGATGTGACGTTCCTCAAACGGTTCGCGGGGATCACAATCGTCGTCGCGACGCTGATCCAGATGGGCTCAATGCGGCGACCGCCACCGCCGCGCATCCCCGGCGCAACCGTCATCGCGGGGTGGCTCGGCGGCGTGCTCGGCGCGACGACCTCGCTCAATGGCATCCCGCCCGCCATCCTGCTCGCGCGGGACCGCTCCGCCCCGCGCAACTTCCAGGCCGATCTCGCGGTCTACTTCGCCTTCTCGAACACCATCGGCCTCGCCCTACTCGCGGCGCGCGGCTCCTTCGTCGGGCACGCGCTGATCCCGGTTGCGCTCGTCTGGATGCCGGGGGCGCTCGTCGGCAATGCGATCGGCACCGCGCTGGGAGGCCGACTGCCGGACCGCTTTTTCCTCTCCGTCGCCTTCGTCCTGGCCGGTATCGCAGGAGCGATCACGGCGCTGACAGCCTGAACGGTCCGGTAGACATGCAAGAAGGAGCGGGCGAATAGCCCGCTCCCCTCAGCACTCAGCACTCAGCACTGCGTTACTTCGGCAAACTCTTCAGCGCGGTGTACGACGGTCGCGGCGACCAGTCGCTGTGCAGCACGCCCCAGCCGTACTTCTCGTCTGCGGGATTGTTCGTCGTCACCTGGAAGTTGAGGTTCCAGACGAACATCACGCCCATCCACGGATAGGACTTACCGAGCGCGAATGCCTTCGTCAGGTACTGCGCCTGCTGGTCCTCCGAGACATACTGCGCGTACTCGTAGCCGGGGACGACGGTTGCGCTGCTGTCCCAACCGAACTCGGTCAGCCACATCTTCTTGCCGCCCTCGCCGTTCGCCGCCATCACGGCCTGCATTTCGAGGACGCGCTTGAAGTAGAACGAGTTGTCCTTGGTGAAGCTGCGACCACCGTCCGGGTCCGTGCCGCAGGCATTGGTCGGCGGGTTATCCGGGTAGGAGTTATCCGGAGGGTTACAGTTCGAGCCGGGGTGCGCCCCGAGCACATCGTAGTAATTCTTCACATCCGGGTGCTTCTGGTACATCAACTGCAGGTAATGCACCTCGTTGATCGCACGCGGGTCGCTGTCCGGCACGCCGGTCGGCGTCATGCCGCCGAAGACGACGGTGATGTTCGGGTCGCTCGCCTTGAGCGCCTGGTAGCCTGCCTTCAGGACGGGGAGATAGGCGCCGCCGGGATCATCGTGGTTGAGGACGCCACCCGTCTCGACGGCGTAGTTCTCTTCGTTCCAAACCTCGTAGGCGGCGACCTTGCCCTTATAGCGGTTCGCCATGAAACCGACGAAGTCGGCGAAGTCCTGCGCGTTGCGCGGTAGGCCGGGCCCACCCGCCCAATCCGGCGCATTGACCGGACTGAGCATGACATTGACACCCTTCGCGGCGGCGGCATCGATCAGGGCATCCAGTTGGGCGACGTAGTTGTTGCCGAACTGCCCCTTGGCGGGCTCGTACGAACTCCAGCGCACCTGCTGGCGAATCCAGCCGAACTGCGCGTCCGAGACCTTGCCGAACATCGTATCTTTGCTGCCGCTGTCGAGGCCGATGGCGTCTACATTGAATCCGTAACCGCCGCCATTGTCGCCGACATGGACACTCGCGTAACTGCGCGGCAGCGGCTGCGGCGCGCCGCCACTGCACGGCCCCTGGCCGACGCAGGCAGGCTGCGGCTGGCCGGCCGGTTCGGGAGCGCGCAGGCTCGGATCGAGGTTGTCCTTGTCCGCCTGCGAGACGCCGAGGAGGCCGAGGAGCACCTTGAACGGGTCCGCATTCTCCGGGTGGTATTCGAGGCGGTAGCGCTCGAAATACTGGACGCGGTGAACCTGCCCGTCGCCAGCGGGGACGGGCGGATTCTGCTCGTCGAACGGCTCCGAGATCGGGTAGCCGAAGATCTGCACGCTCCGCTGGATATCGCCCTTGCCCGCCGCTTCCCAGAAGGAGCGGAGCGCCGTATTCGCCGCGTCGCTGCCGCCAATCGTGTGGTTGGTCTGGCTGAAGAACAACCGCCCGTCATTCGGGTTGCCGACCGGCTGGAAGTTCGGGTCCGTCTTCGCCCGATCCGCCGTCTGGAGGGCGGAAAGGCGGCGACCGAGGACCTCGAAGGGCGTCCCGGCGTTCTCCGCGTGCTGCTCGAAGACCGCCCGCTGCAAATACTGCGTCGGGTGTGTCTTGCCGTCCTCAGATTGCTGATCGAAGACCTTGGTGATCGGGAAGCCGTATTGGAGCAGTCCGCCGTTGCCGTTCCAGTAATCGCGGAACTGCCCGTACAGGTAATGCCCGGTATCCCCGTAATAGTCCGACGCGGCTGCGACCTGCGTCACAGGCACTGCGAGCAATCCAAGAAACATGAGCGCCACAAGGCCGACGCTCGTCCCATGCCAGACTCTACGCAAAACGCTACCCCTCCCGTGCATCGAGTCCCACGGACCCGTCCGACAAATCCTTCACCACCTGTCACGCCGGTACCTTACCATAACGTTCCCGTCGGCACACATTTTCGGTTCCGCCCACCCCCCAACCCCTTCCCGAAACGGGAAGGGAAGATGGGTTCGCTCGAATTTTACCAAACGATGGCCTGGCACGAGAAATCCAACTGCGCCGACCTTTGCAATGCTCGTGGCCTATAACGCGAACGGATCAGCCCCGGTACACACAGCGAAGGCGCGGCTGACGGCGGCAGTGCGGCTCGACACGTCCAGTTTCGCGTAGATGTGCTCCAGATGTTTCCGCACCGTGCGCGTGCCGCAGCCGAGGAGCGCGGCGATCTCCTTGTCCGCCTTGCCACGCATCACCCAGAGCAGCACCTCGCCCTCCCGAGGGGAGAGGCCGAGCGGCACGAGCATCGCCACCGAGGGCGCGGCGCGCTCCTCATGCAGCAGGAGCAGGTCACCCTCGCCCATTCCCGTGGCGGCGACGAGGCGCACGACGAGCCGCCCGGCCTCCCCCGCGACGATCAGCGGGGTTGGTGTCGCGGGGGAATCCCCGTCGCATTGTGGTTGCCGGATGCGACTGCGCGCCCACTCCGCGAGCACGTCCGGCAGCGCATTGCCGCCCATCGTCTGCTGGAAATACGCCCGCAGGAGATCCCGCGCCCGCTCCGTCGCGAAGCGCGCTTGCCCATCCGCGTCGAGCGCGACGACGGCCCGCGCCGATGCGTCGAGCGCGGCCTGCATCGTGCTGCCCATGCGCGCCGCACGGTATGCCTCCGCGACATGCGGGCGGAGCAGATCGAGCACGGCGCGATCGCGCTCCGTGAAGGGCGTCCGCCCGCGATTGACGCCGATGCCGACCACGACGCCATCGGGGGACGGCATCTCGAACCCCAGCTGGTCGAAGGCGTCGATCGGGCGATAGACCTCGGCGTAGGTACTCGTCCGCATGAACTCCCGGCGCGTCACGAAATCGGAGATCTTGTGCGTCTGCCCGCCGCGCATCTCTTGGCGACGGATGACGAGGGGATGCTCGTGCGCGCAGCGCGCCGCGATCTGGTCCATGCCGGAGGGCATCGCGTCGGGCGGATCACTGGCGAGGGCGACGGTGCGTCGGCTGCGGAGATCGACGACGATGCAACCGTGCCGGATGCCGGGGACGAGCTGCCCGATGGCGCGCACCGCCGCCGCAGGGAACGCATCGAGTGTGCGGTACGCGAGCAGTTCCTGCGATGCGGCGAGGAGCGCGGTGAGATCGGTATGGCGGAGGCGTTCCATCTATCCGTCCTCGGCCCGTCAGGGGGCCGTCTGTGCGTGATGCGTAGTGCGTGAAGACTCTGTACTTTGCAGCATACGCCAACTCTCACCGACTGTCAAACTGGGCTATATACGTCTTTTTCCGTATTGATTCGCTCCGTACGGCGTACGAGAGTATCCGTGGCGTAGTGGGCGTGGTCGGCATCCCACGGAAGGGCGCGTAGCAGATCAAATGGGCGAATCGAGCGCATGGACGAGCGCGAAACGACGCGCGGGAGGGCATGATGCGGATGACCACCGATCAGACAATTGCCGAAGCGCTGGGCGGCGCACATCCCACCGTGCCCGGCGATCACCCGACGACCAAGGAAAAGTATGGCGGGCTGAGCGCGCGCGAACGCACCGTCGTGGCGGAGATCGCAGGCGGTAAAGGGAACCGGGAAATCGCTGGCGCGCTCTTCGTCACGGAAAAGACCATCGAGTGGCACGTCAGCAACAGCCTGCGCAAACTGAACTTCCGCGCCCGCGCCGAACTCGCTGTCTGGGCGGTGGCGGTAGGGCTCGCCGCTTCACCCCATGCTGCGCAAAAAGACCCCTCCTCTTCCTGACGCACCCACACTGCGGGCGCCGCCAACTATCGACACCGGGAAGAACACTGGTGATTTCCCTACTGTTTTCCTGAAAGGAGCACGACGATGCGCGCACCCCGGCACTTCCTTGTTCGCCATCGCGACCGACGACACACCGAGAGCGACGGGAGCACGCGCGAATCACGGCGGCGGCTGATCGGGCGGGGGATCGTCATCGGGCTCTGCGCGGTGGCCTGCGTCGTCGCCCTCTCCCTCCACGCCGAGCGGGTGGCGGCGGCGGGCTACACCGTCAATGCGCTCACCGATACCGGCACGGGGTCGGGCACGACGGGCGATCTGCGCTATGCGATCAATCAGGTCAACGCCGGGGCGGGCACGGGAGACACGATCACGATCACGGCGACGGGGACGATCCCGCTGGGTAGTGCTCTGCCCGCACTTGCCAAGCCGGTGGCAATCACGGGGCCGGGGGCGGCGACGCTGACGGTGGACGGCAACCACATGGTGCAGGTCTTTCTCGTCAACAGTGGGGTGACGGCGAGCATCACCAACCTGACCATCGCCAATGGGAACGCGGCCGGCGGCGGCGGCGGTATCCAGAATAATGGCACGCTGACGGTGACGAACAGCACCCTCTCCGGCAACAGCACGAGCACCTATGGCGGCGGCATCGAGAACACTGGCACGCTGACGGTGACGAACAGCACCCTCTCCGGCAACAGCGCGAGCGGCAACAACACGAGCGGCGGCGGCATTGACAACGTTGGCACGCTGACGATGACGAACAGCACCCTCTCCGGCAACAGCGCGCCCTACGGCGGCGGCATCTTCAGCAACATTGGCACGGTGACGGTGACGAACAGCACCCTCTCCGGCAACAGCGCATCCTTCGACGGCGCCACCGGCGGTTTCGGCGGCGGCATCGAGAACGGAAACGGCACGCTGACAGTGACGAATAGCACCCTCTCCGGCAACAGCGCGTCCTTCGACGGCGGCGGCAGCGAAACCTTTGGCACGTCGAACCTGACGAACACGATCGTCGCGGGTAATACCGCGTCGCAGAGCGGACCCGACATCAACGGCACGGTCGTCAGCCACGGCCACAACCTGATCGGCACCACCAGCGGCACGACGGGCATCACGAATGGCACGAACGGCGACATCGTCAACCCCATGCCACGCCTCGACACGCTCAAGGACAATGGCGGAACGACGCCGCTGCCGGACGGCTCGCACGTCAAAACCTTCGCCCTGCTCGCCGGCTCTCCCGCCATCGGCGCGGGCGACTCCGCCGTCTGCAACAGCACGACCACCCCGCCCGGCGCGGCGGTCGGCGGCAAGGATCAGCGCGGCCGGCCCCGGCCCGCGACCGCCTGCTCGATCGGCGCCTTCGAGCCGCAAAGCCTCACCCTCGCGCCCGCCACCCTGCCCAACGGGACGCTGACGATCCCCTACAGCCAGACGATCACCGCCAGCGGCGGCACCGTTCCCTACTCCTTCGCCATCACCAGCGGCGCCCTGCCCCCCGGCCTCACCCTGGCGACCAGCGGCGCCCTGAGTGGCACGCCGACGAGCGCGGGCAGCTTCGCCTTCACCATCACCGCCACCGACCATCTGGGGGCGACGGGAATCCGCGCCTATACCCTCGTCGTGCCGCCGCCCAACCCGCTGCCGCCACCGCAGCCCGGCCCGGCTCCGTTCGGCCAGCCCGCCCCCGCACCGCGACCGCAGCCAGCCGTCCCAGCCAGTGGCGCACCGAACCCGCTCCCGGCCCGACGACCGTAGGGCGGCGACCCTATGATGGGGTCGGGCGTGACCCCTCGAAGCGCGCGGCGCCATCGTCCGGTTCGGGGGCGGGCGGGATCGCGCCCGGTTGGAGGGGTAGATTCGTTGCACTCGTCGTGAGGGGACCATCCCGCGCGTCGCCGAAGGTCCAAAACTCGTCGAGCAGCGCCTGGACGATCACCGCGATCGGCACCGCGAGCAGCGCACCGAGGATGCCGAGCACCTCCGCGCCGAGGAAGAGGGCCAGCACGACGACGAGCGGGTGCAATCCGACAATCTCACCAACCAGCTTCGGCGCGACGATGTGCGCCTCGAGGTTGACGACGATCGCGTACCAGACGAGCACGGCGATGACCAGCCAGAGTTTGCCCGTCGTCGCCGCGACGAGCACGGCAAGGACGATGGTGATGAAACCGCCGACATAGGGGATGATCTCCAGCACCGCGCCGATCGTGCCGAGCGTCAGCGCATACGGGGTGCGCAGGATGGCGAGTCCCACGCCGAAGGTGACGCCAAAGAAGAGCGCCAGCAGCAGTTGGGCGCGCACCCAGTAGCCGAGGCCGGTGCCGATCTTCTCCATCAATGTCA
>JBPCMC010000527.1:0-4793 GCA_051002645.1 Thermomicrobiales bacterium | reverse complement strand
CTTTCCAGCCTGCGCTACCGGAATCAATGCCCCTCAACAATCGACCGGGTTTGAGACGCATCCGCTGGGGAGCGCATATCTTGACATCGCTGGCGTCGGCTCCTATCCTCGTGAATAGATGCGCGGCGCATTGTGCCGCGCGATGAGGGGACTGATATGGACGTGATCGCGACCGGCGACATCGCAGTACGCCTATTGGCGTTACCGGGGACCGCAGGGAGTCCGTGTCGCAGTCTGCCCACAATTCGCCGTCCGATGACCTAAACATCTCCATCGCACGCGCGGACCGCAGCAGGCACGACGCCTCGCTCGCGGTCTTTTTTTGTGGCGATGCGCGGATGATGATTGGGAGAAGGACGCAATGGCAGTGGTAGACATCGAACCATTACAGGATCAGCACCCGGAACCGGCGGCGCGGCGGCATCAGCCGTCCAGTTCGCTGCGGCGGAATCGCAATTTCCTCCTGCTCTTCGGCGGGCAACTCGTCTCGGCGATCGGCTCGCAGGTCTCGCAGTTGGCCTTTCCGCTGCTCATCCTCGCCGTCACCGGGTCACCGGCGCAGGCGGGGTTCCTCGGCGCGATGCGCGGCCTCGCGTATGTCCTCTTCGGGCTGCCCGCCGGCGCCTACGTGGACCGCTGGGACCGTAAGAAAGTGATGATCCTCTCGGACACCGGGCGGGCAATCGCCCTCGGCAGCATCCCCGTCGCCCTCGCGGTCGGTCGCCTGACGCTCGCGCAGTTGTATGTCGTCACCTTTGTGGAGGGGATGCTCTTCATCTTCTTCGGCCTGGCGGAGACCTCGTGCCTGTCGCGGATCGTGCGCAAGGAGCAACTGCCGGCGGCCGTCTCGCTCAATGAGGGGACGTACTCATTCTCCGGCCTGCTCGGGCCGTCGGTCGGCGGCGCGCTCTACAGCATCGGGCGTTCCCTGCCCTTCGTCGCCGATGCGGTCTCGTACGCAGTCTCCGCGCTCTCCGTCGTCTTCATCAAGATGGAGTTTCAAGAGGAGCGCACGCAGCCGCAGCGCCACATCACCGAGGAGATCAAGGAAGGGCTGCGCTGGCTCTGGCGGCAGCCGGTCGTCCGCTTCCTCTGCACGGTCAACGGTGGGGTAAACCTGCTCTACGGCGGGTGGACGCTGCTGCTCATTCGCCTCGCGCAGCGACACGGCGCATCCTCCTTCGCGATCGGCCTGATCTTCGCGACCGGCGGCGTCGGGACGCTGATCGGCACCGCGTTCGCCGCGCCGGTGCAGAAGCGATTCACCGTCGGCAGGATCATGGTCTGGACCGCCTGGCTCTTTGTCATTACCTGGGTGCCGTATGCCTGGGCGCCGAATGTCGTCTGGCTCGGTATCGTCAACGCGATCGGCTTCCTCTTCGTGCCGATCTACGTGACGACGCACTTCAGTTACCGCCTCGTGCTGATCCCCGATGCCTTGCAAGGGCGGGTGAACAGCGCCTTCCGGCTCGTCACCTTCGGCGCGCAGATGCTCGGCTTCGCGCTGATGGGCGTGTTGCTGCAGCAGTTCGGCCCCATCGCCACCGTCTACATCGGCGCGGTGCCAGCCACCCTCCTCGCCATCATGACGATGATCAACCCACAAGTCCGCCACGCCGGTCGCATCGCCGATGTCCAGACCGCGTGACACGGGAGATGAACCACAGAGGCACAGAGGACACAGAGGCGGGAAAGAGAACCCGGAAAAGAGTGAAATCCTTTCCCCTTCTTTGTGTCCCTCTCTGTGTCCTCTGTGCCTCTGTGGTTCAGAACGTCTTCCTCTAGCGTTGGTGCGATGCGGGCTGCTAGACTAGTGTACGGACGGTACATCCGGTGGTGCAGACGGCGCATAGCGCATGGTGGGAGGGAATGCGGTGAAAGAGTTACAGACGCCCAATGTCATCCGCGCGCTCATCGTTGAGTTCATCGGCCCCTTTGCCCTCGTCTTCGTGGGCGCGGGGGCGATTATCGCCACGGCGGGCGGCGACCTCGTGGCGATTGCCCTCGCGCACGGACTGGCGATTGGTCTGCTTGTCGCGGCGGCGGGGCATATCTCCGGCGGCGTCTACAACCCGGCGCTGACATGCGGGCTTGCCCTTGCCCGCAAACTCAACCCGATTCTCGTCATCCCCTACATCGTCGCGCAGTTGCTCGGCGCGGTGGCCGGGGCGCTCTGCCTCAAGGCAGTCTTCCCTGCCGCAGCCATCGACAAGGTGAGCCTCGGCGTCCCGGCCATCGGCAAGGGATTCGGCACGGGCGGTGCATTCGTCGCCGAGGTGATTATGACCTTCTTCCTGATGTTCGTCGTCTTCGGCACTGCCGTCGATGAGCGCGGCCCGCGCGCCATCGCAGCGCTCGCCATTGGCCTGACGATCACCATGGATATCTTCGTCGGCGGCGCCGCGACGGGTGCGGCGATGAATCCGGCCCGCCATTTCGGCCCCGCGCTGGTCGGCAGCCACTGGGCGAACTGGTGGCTCTGGTGGCTCGCCCCAATTGTCGGCGCACTGCTGGCGGCGGCGCTCTATGCATATGTCCTCCAGGAGCAGAGCGAAACGCCGCGCCCGGATACGCTCGACGGCGAAGTCCCGCGCGACCGGCGGGTCTAACGGGAGGACTGAGGACTAAGGACTAAGGACTAAGTGAGGTAGCGAGAGCGCGGCGTTTCGCTCGCTCTTTCTGCTCCACACACGAAGGGATTGGACAACATGAGTGCGCTACTTAGTCTTCAGTCCTTAGTCCTTAGTCCTTCCTATCTTGCCGCCCTCGGCTTCAATGTTCATGCGATCCAGGACCTTGTCACGCGCTATGGCTGGTGGGGGATCCTCTTCCTGATGGCGCTGCAAGGGGCGACGCTGCCGATTGCAAACGAGATCACGATGCCGCTGGCGGGGTGGCTGCTCATCCAGGCGGTCGGCAAGTCGAAAGCATTGATTCTCTTCGCTGGCTTGGTCGGGGCGACGGGTTGGGTAATCGGCGCGCTCGTCGCCTACGCGGTGATGGCGATTGGCGGGCGGGCGCTGCTGGCGCGGCTGCGACGGCGCTTCCCGCAGGTGGAAAAGGCGCTCGCCCGCTCGGACGCCTGGTTCGAGCGGTGGGGCGCGTGGGCGGCGTTCTTCGCCCGGCTCCTGCCAATCTCCCGGACGATTATCACGCTCCCGGCGGGCGCGTCCCGCGTGCCCATCGTGCCCTTTGCGCTGGCGACCTTCGCGGGCGCGTTCATCTGGTCCACCTTTCTCGCCGCCCTCGGCTACGCGGCGGGCAGCCAGTGGGATCGCGTGCATGGCCGCCTGGGGCAGTGGTATCTGCCCGTCACGGTCGCCGTCATCGTCCTCTCCATCATCGCCTATGTCGTTATCGCCCATCGCCGCAGCCGCCGTATCCGCAATGACTCCCCCTCTCCATTGCGCGGCAATGGAGAGGGGGCCGGGGGGTGAGGTTCCCCTCCCCTAGCGTGGCACGAGATGCGATACTGACCGTAGAGCCACAGGAAGAGTAGGCAGATGGGGGTAAGCAGATGACTACATACGACCTCGTCATCATCGGTGCGGGCAATCTCGGCCTCTGGACCGCGCACCAGTTGGCCGCGCGCGGATTCGGGCGGATCGCAGTATGCGAGCGGCAGTGGGCGGGGTTTGGCGCGACGAGCCGGTCGGCGGGCGTCGTGCGGCAACAGGGTGGCTCGGAGACGGCAATCAAACTCGGCAAATGGTCGCGCGAATTGTACCTCAGCCTCGGCGACGAACTGGGGCTGGACAGCGGTTTCACCGAGACGGGCTATTTTGTGCTCGCGGAGGCAGAGGCGGAGCGCGCCGCCTTTCTCGATCTCGTCGCATTGCGGCGTGCCTGCGGCGTGGAGAACGAGTGGCTGGACGCTGCGACAGGACGCGAGATGTTCCCCGCGCTCGATTGGGAGAACCTGCTCGGCGCGACCTACACAGCGAACGACGGCTACGTGCATCCGCCAATCGTGGCGCGCAATATCACCGTCGCGGCGGCGCGTCACCCCGCGATCGATCTCTTCGAACGCTGCACGGTCGAGGGAATCGAACGGAGCGGCGGCGCCTATCGTGTGCGGACGACGCGCGGGACATTCGAGACGGAGCGGGTGCTCAACGCGGGCGGGCCACGCGGCGCCCGGCAGATCGGCGCGATGCTCGGCATCACGGTGCCCGTGTCCGCCGCGCGCCATCTCGTCGTCACCTTCCCGGATATCGCCCCCTTCCCGATGTTCTTCGCGCTCTCCCAGGGCATCTACGTACGGCCAGAGGAGCAGGGCGCACTCCTCGGTTTGAGCAACCCGGATGAAAAAGCGGACCGCTCGGACCGCTATCAACTGGACTTCGACTGGGAATACTTCGAGGCGATGCGCCCGGCGTGGGAGGCGGTTTTCCCGGCGCTCGCGGGGCGGCACGTCTCCCGCGCGTGGGCGGGCTCAATCGACTACACGCCCGATCATCTGCCGATCATCGACCAGCCGGAACCGGGCTTCTTCGTCCTCGCGGCGGGCGGCCATGGCATGATGTGGGGCCCCGCGCTCGGCATGAAGATGGCCGAGTTGATCGCCGAGGACGCCGTTCGCGACCTGCCGCCGGACGAAATCCTCCTCGACCGCTTCACCCGGCCACCGGCGCACAAGGATGCCATCGCGCTGCCGTTCCCGACCTCGTAGTGCCGGATGCGCCGCTATTGGCCTCCACCCCCGGCCCCTCCGCCCGCAAGCGGGAAGGGAGCTTGATCTGGCGAGATAGCAACACAATCATCGCCACAAAGCCACACGCGAGGCACCCCTC
>JBPCMC010000526.1:0-2502 GCA_051002645.1 Thermomicrobiales bacterium | reverse complement strand
CGGCGCGACCGTCGTCACCGTGCCGTTGCGGACGGGCGCGTCGTTCGCGTAGATGCTCTCGGCGAAGTTCGGGAAGGGACCGCGCTCCACAGCGAGATCGCGCGAGGCCGCCCAGCCCCACTCCTCGATCCGCGCCATGATCTCCGTGCCGAGCGTCAGCGCCTCGTCGGAATCGTACGGGATGTTGAGCAGGAAGAGCAGGTCCGCCCAGCCCATCACGCCCAGGCCGATGCGCCGGTTCGCGCGCACCTTCTCCTGAATCTGCGGCAGCGGCAGCGGGTTGACATCGATCACGTCATCGAGGAAGCGGACGGTCAGCCGCGTGACGCGCTCCAATTCCTCCCAGTCGAGGAAGACCGTCTCGCCGACCCGCTTGGTCGTCGCGGCGAGGTTGATCGAGCCGAGATTACAAGCATCATACGGACCAAGCCACTGCTCTCCGCAGTTATGAAGCACGAGGCCATTGCCGACGAACGAATGGGTGAGCGGCTCTGTCAGGTCGTAAACGGTTTCTTCGCCCTCATACGCGAGGCTCGCGAAGGTCGCGAAGAAGGTCTCGCGGTACGGGCCGCGCTTCCCGTAGGTGCCGAGGGCGCGATGCAGGGCATTCGTCTTCGCGTCGCTCAGGAAGCCGATCTGGTCCGCGAATTGGAGCACATTGTCCTTGCCGATAACGAGATCGTGGTCTGCGTGCGCCTGATAGGTACGCTCGCGGATAGTAATCTCGCGCTCCTTGTGTCGCTCGGCATAGATGCGCGAGGCGACACCGAAGTTCAGTAGCATCCGCTGCACATCCTTGAGGAGTGGTGCGGAGATTGAAGTGAGCCGCACGCTGACGCCCTTGACCGCCGTGCCGCTGACATGACCGTCCGTCGTGAATAATGCTTGCAATAGACCGCGCTGGAATGCCTCGCTTGCCTGGAATGCTTTGGTCGGCAGCCCGGTGATTTTGGTTGCGTGGGTGATACCATAGTCCGCTTCAACGACGGTTGCCAATCGCGTGGAGCCAATACGCGAGAGGTCGCGATCCTCGATATTCATGACACCAATTGGGGACTCGCGCTTGGTCGGGTGCGGCGGCACCATGTCCGTCACATAGCCCGCGAATGCCGACGCCAGATCGCGGTCACCGCCCCAGAACTCCAGATAGGCGGTCGGGTTGCCAGCCTGATCGCGCTGCTTGATGTGACCGTCGCCGATCAACCAGCCGATGACGCGCCCCACCGCCTCGGAGCCCTCGCTGCCGAAGCCGCCTTTGTGATCGAGCAGATGAACTTTGTCACCCCGAGAGAGGTCACCCGCCGCGACCCATCCACGCTGCTTCGTGAGGACGCGATGGTCTTCCGTCAGGCGAACCTCGTACCCTTCGGCAGTCGTCAGGCGGTAGACGGGCTTCGTGCCGGTCACGAAGGGCACCGTGGCGGGGCCATACATGCCGTCCACCAGGCGCGTGTCAAGCGTCACATGCGGGGCGACCTCCCGCGCAACCAGTTCATCGATGCGATGAAGGCCATCGGCGGTGTAGACGAGCGTATCACCCGTCACGCAAGGATTCGTCGCCTCCAGCAGTTCAATCTTCGGCGTCGGGTTGCTCTTGCTGTTGTTGGCGCGGTCGATGAAGACGAAGCCGGGGTCGCCGGAGCGCCAGGCGGCATCGACGATCTGATCCCAGACGGCGCGCGCCCGCTTCTGCCCGACGACCTCGCCGGAGTGGGGCTCGATCAGATCGTACTCGGTGTCATCCTTGACGGCCTGCATGAAGACATCGGTGGCGGCGACGGAGATATTGAAGTTCGTTACGCCGCCGTCGAGTTTGCAGGTGATGAACTTCTCGACGTCCGGGTGGTCGACGCGCAGGATGCCCATGTTCGCGCCGCGCCGCGTGCCGCCCTGCTTCACCTGTTCGGTGGCGGCGTCGAAGATGCGCATGAAGGAGACGGGGCCGCTCGCGACGCCCTGGCTCGTGCCGACGGTGCTCCCTTCCGGCCGCAGGCGCGAGAAAGAGAACCCAGTGCCGCCGCCGCTCTTATGGATGATCGCCGCGTATTTGACGGCATCGAATATACCTTCGATGGTGTCCTCCACCGGGAGGACGAAGCAGGCGGAGAGTTGCAGGCCGTTGTCCTTGCCCGCGTTCATCAGCGTCGGGGAGTTGGCGAGAAACTTGCCGGTGACGAGCACTTCGTAGAACTGGGCGGCGGTCTCGTAGACATCGCCGCCGTAGTTCGTCTCGGCCTGGGCGACGGCGGTGGCGACGCGCCAGCAGAGGCCGTCCTCATCTTCGAGAAACTGGCCGTCCTTCTTCCAGAGATACCGCTCGCGCAGGACGCGCACGGCGGATTCGGACCATGCGCCTTTCAGCGCCGGGCGCTGCATCGCCGTGGCGTGCTTGCCGTGTCCGTTGCCGTTCCCATTCTTGCCGTTGCTCGTTTTTCCGGTCATGTCCGTCGCCTTCAATTGCTTCGTAGGTACCGACGCCATCTCCCGTGACTCCCTTCATCC
>JBPCMC010000525.1:0-3187 GCA_051002645.1 Thermomicrobiales bacterium | reverse complement strand
CCGCGGCCAGTCCCTACCACGAAGGGCATAGATTGTACCAGTGAAGCACACAAGCGCTATGAGCGGGAGCAAGAAATCTGCTGGCATTGCGACCCCCAATACTTCCACGCACGTACCCTGCGAATCCCCTGTCGCATTGCTGCCTCACTGTACCGCAAGGCACAATACGATTCAAACTGAGCCACTACCCAATCTTCATACGCCTACGCTACCACGCTCAGTGCGGCGCCTCGCCCTGCTGCTCCTGATGGACGTAGAAGTCCGTGATGTTGTCGTAGATGGTATCCGGGAAGCGCAGTTCGCTGTAGACATTGCAACTGGTCGGATCGTCCGGTGTCGGGCAGATCGGGAAGTCCTGCTGCGCCTGCCATTCGAGGATGCGCTCGCGCTTCGGCGGGTTGTAATCCTTCGTCTCTACCTGCCGCAGGAGGGCGCGCGCCTCGTCCGCGTTGTGGTCCGGTTGATTGCCGAGCAGCCGCACCATCTCGTCCTCAGGGAGGAAGTGCCGCGCGACCATCGCGAAGACCAGCCGCCCGTAGTGGCCGATGTCGGCGCCCGCTTCCAGCGCGTTCAGCAGGTGCGCCATCATCGGGGAATCGCGCAGGTCGGTGCTCCGCCCGTCGTCCGCTATCGCGTCCCGGCGCTCCGTCCGGTCCGTCACCTTTGCCGCCTGTTTCACCTTACCCATCACAGTCCCCTCTCGATATTTCACCGAAAAGACGATCATCCGTTCGGATATTTCTTCACAAGAACCATGCCATGATCCGCTCCACATGACGCGCACCACGGCTGAGAGACGGACAGTGATGTTTCGTGGCAAGATAGCGAGACAGAGCCGGTATCGCCCCTGCGAATAGGAGTTGATGCGTCCATGACTACCCCGCCCCTCGACGTTGAATTGACGAAGGCGGTGCTCGCATATCTCGGCGTTACCGCCGCTGCGCCGCCGCTCGATCTGCTCGATGCATTGGTCACTGCCTATACGCGCACGGTGCCATGGGAGAGCGCGTCTCGCATCGCCAGGCGCGCGCAGACAGCGGCGATCGCCGACTGCCCGCGCTGGCCGGATGTCTTCTGGCAGCAGGCGATCCGGCACGGCACGGGCGGGACGTGTTTCGAGAGCAATTACGCCTTCTTCAGCCTGCTGCGCGCGCTCGGCTATGACGGCTACCTGACGATCAACAATATGGGCGATACCCTCGCCTGCCACACCGCCATCGTCGTTCTGCTCGACGGGCAACGCTGGCTGACGGACGTGGGCATGCCGATCTATCTGCCCCTGCCCTTCGGCCCCGAGGACGTGCCGTCGCGCCGCACCGCGTTCCAGACCTATACCGTGCGCCCCGACGGTGCGGGCATCTATCAAGTCGAGCGCGCGCCGCATCCGAGCCCGAACTGTTTCACGCTCTTCGACCGCCCGATCCCGGACGCTACCTACCGCGCCGCCCTGACCGCCGACTACGAGCCGACGGGGTTTTTCAACGACCGCGTCATCCTCACGAAGGTCATCGGCGAGGAAATCTGGCGCTTCAACGGCGTCACTCCACCCCGGATGGAATCGTTCGTCTACGGTGGCCGCGCCGATCGCGCGCTGGAGGGTGCCGCCGCCGATGTGGTCGCCGATCGCTTCGGCATCGACGCGGAGATGGCGCGGACGGCCCTGCGGGCGACCGGGGTAGAAGCCTCGCCCCCCAGCCCCCTCACCATTGCTGATAAGTGATAGAGAGCGGGCGCGCTCTAGCCTGCATTATTCATAACCGGGAGTTGTGAAGAAGAAGCCTCGTTCGGTATGGTCAGGGTGCTGATCCACCGACCGACCGAGGAGGCTTCTTCATGGCTGATTCTCCCACATCCACCTTCTCCTTTGAAACCCTCGCCCCCCTCGCCCTCGAAGCCGCTTTCGACGGCGGGCAGCTCACCTCGGACGGTGGCTTGCCCTGGCTCGCCGCCGCCGATGCCGCGATCGGCGTCTGTGCCGAGATCGCCGCCCATGTCCCGGAGTGGCGGCGCGAAGCCCGTGCCCATCCCCTCGCCCTGCTCATCTGCCAGCGGGTCTACCAAATCGCCTGCGGCTTCGCAGACCAGAATGATGCCACGACCTTGCGCCACGACCCGCTCTTGAAACTCGTCTGCGGTCGCTTGCCTGAGGCTACCCCGCTCGCCAGCCAGCCGACCTTCTCCCGCCTCGAAAACGCCGTCTCGGCGCGCGATTGCTACCGGATCGCGCGGGCGTTGGGGATGGTCTATCTGCGCGAGCGGGGTGCGGCGGGTATCCCGATCCGGATCGTGCTCGATCTCGATTCGACCGACGACCCGACGCACGGCACCCAGGAGGGGACCCGCTACCACGGCTACTATCGCCAGCACATGTACCATCCTCTCTTGATCTTCGATGGCGACACCGATCAACTGATCACCGCCGTCCTGCGTCCGGGCAATGCCCACGCCGGGAAAGGGATCGTCGCCATCCTCAGCCGGATCGTTCAGCAACTGCGCGCGACGTGGCCGGATGTGCAGATCGCGATTCGCGCCGATGCCGGGTTCGCTGTACCTGCCTTGTATGACTACTGCGAAGGGGAAGAGATTGAACTGACGATTGCCCTTTTGCACAACGCCCGCCTCGCCGCTGAAGGAGCAGGAGTACTCGCCGCCGCCGTGCAGCAGTCGGTCGTTGCCGGTGGCGAGAAGGTGCGGCTCTTTGCCGAGACCCGCTACCAGGCGGGCAGTTGGGCGCATCCCCGCCGGGTGATCTACAAAGCGGAGGCGCAGTTGCTACCGAAGGGGAGGATGGGCACGAATGTGCGCTTTGTCGTCACCAGCCGCGACGATCCGCCCGAAGCGCTCTACGACTGGTACACTCAGCGGGGTGGGACGGAAGGGTGGATCAAGGACTTCAAGAACTACGTCAAGTGCGACCGCCTCAGTTGCCACCGCTTTGTGGCCAACCAGTTCCGCCTCTTCCTCCACGCGGCGGCCTACTGGCTCCTGGACACCCTGCGTCGGAAGTTGGTGGCGGCGGGGGTGGCGCGGATGACCTTGGAGACGGTGCGACTGCGGGTGGTGAAGATCGGCGGGCGGGTGCGCCAGTGGCCGGAGCAGGTGCGGCTTCACCTTGCCACCAGCCATCCCGGTCAGCCACTCTGGCATCTCCTCGCCGCCGCCTTTCCCCCTTTATGAATAATGCAGG
>JBPCMC010000524.1:0-4751 GCA_051002645.1 Thermomicrobiales bacterium | reverse complement strand
GCAGGGATCCGGAAGCAAGAAAAAAAAAACCACCCCCAGAACCCTCCGCTGCCAACTCACGCCTGCCCCCCGCCCCCTGCCTCCTCACTACTCGGAGGACACATGCACCCCGCCACCCTGCACCTGCTCCGCTGCCCGGATACGCCGAATGGGGCGCCGTTGTCGTTGACGGAGACGCGGATGCAGCGGCGGGGCGAGATCATCACCGGGACGGCGTGCGCGGCGGACGGTGGCTGCTACCCGATCCGGGACGGCATCCTCGACCTCCTGCCGGAGTCGATTGACCTCTCGGCGGCGCAACGCTCCAACCTCTTCCGGCCAACCGCCGCCTTCTACGAGCAGGTCTGGCGCGTGCGGTCGCTCTCGCTGCTCACGGGCGAAGCCTTCCCCGTCGGGCGCGAGATGGCGATCCTCAACCGCTGGCTGCGGCCCGAGCGGGGCGGCCTCTTCATCGATGTGGGCACATCGCACGGTTTGTATGCGCGCAATATTGCCCATCGTCTCCGGCAGAGTGGCGCGACGGGCGCGGTGATTGCCCTTGACATCGCCATGCCGATGCTCCAGCGGGCGCGAGACCTGGTGGAGGCGAAGGGGTATACGACGGTGGACCTCGTGCGGGGGCGCGGGCAGGCGCTCCCTGTGGCGGATGGCAGTGTCGATGGTGTCGTCAATGGCGGCACCTTCAATGAGATGGGGCAGCAGGCGGACGCGCTCGCCGAGGCGCGCCGCGTCCTCAAATCGGACGGCTGCTTCGTCTGCATGAGCCTGCTCGCCGGGAAGACGGGCGCCGGGCGCACCGTGCAGCGTGCCCTCGCCGCCGGCTCGCGCATCCTCTTCCCCACCGTTGAGGAGACGAATGCCCTCTACCGGGGCGCGGGCCTGACCGTCACCGATCAGCAGCGGTACGGCGGCGTCCTCTTCACTCGCGCCATCGTCGCGACACAGGAGAGCAAGAGATGATCCGGCGACTGTTCAAACGCGACACGCCAGCCGCGCCACCCCCCGAACGGCTCTTCGAGTCGTTCTGGATCGCGGGGTATGAATCCGCGACGCACATCAACATTCACCGCACGCGGCTCGATATCATCGCGGCGGTGCAACACGACAGGCAGGTGGCGTCGGACTACGCGCCCCTGCGGAGCGTTGGCATCCATACCGCGCGCGACGCCGTGCGCTGGCACCTCGTGGATCGCGCCGGGCGGTACGACTTCTCCTCACTCGCGCCCTTCGTCGCGGCGGCGGAGCAGCACGAGATTCAGGTGCTCTGGGACCTCTGCCACTACGGCTTCCCCGATGATGTGGACCTCTTCTCGCCGCAGTTCGTCACGCGCTTCGCCGGCTATTGCGGCGCGGTGGCCCACTTCATCCACGAGCAGAGCGATGCCGTCCCCTTCTACACGCCGATCAATGAAATCTCCTATTTCGCGTGGTCGGTCGGCGATCTCGCCGTTTTCGCCCCCTTCGCGCGCGGGCGGGCCGCCGAGGTGAAGCGGCAACTCGTGCGCGCCGCCATCGCGGGGATCGCGGCGATTTGGGCGGTGGATCGTCGCGCCCGCATCATCCATGTCGACCCGATCATCCATGTCGTCCCGCCACGGGGCCGCGCGGACCTCGCGCAGGCGGCGGCGGACCAGCGCGCGAGCCAGTGGGAGGCGTGGGACATGCTGGCGGGGTACCGGGAGTCAAGTCTCGGCGGCAACCCGCGCTACCTCGATATCGTCGGCGCGAACTTTTACCACGACAACCAGTGGGAGTTGGGTGGCGGGCGGCTGCGCTGGGAAGAATCCCCGCGCGACGCGCGCTGGATGCCGCTGAGCCGGATGCTTGCGGCGGTCTGGGAGCGGTATCATCGCCCGCTCCTCCTCAGCGAGACGAGCCACTTCGGCGTCGGGCGCGCCCCGTGGCTGCGCGAGGTGACGGACGAACTCCTCGCGGCTCGCGCGCTCGGCGTGCCCGTCGCGGGCTGCTGTCTCTACCCGATCCTCGACCGGATGGATTGGGAGAACCCGAACCACTGGCACAACAGCGGCCTCTGGGACCTCCCACCCGAGCCGGACGGCACGCTCCGGCGCGTCCTCAACGAACCCTATGCCGCCGAACTGCGCCGTGCCCAGGCGCTCCTGCCAGCGTGATCGATGTTAAGGCACAACTGAATCGGTCGCTTCCGAATGGTACGTACGATATACTCTCAGGGAACGGAGGATTCTCCGATGGTGTCGGAACGCGAAACGATAGACATCTCAAATAATCCTGATTTGCTGCGACTCGTTGAAACGATGCGCCAGCGCAACACGTCTGCTGTCCTCACGAATGGCGCTGAGGAGGTGGCCGTCGTCACCCCCGTTGGCGAAGAGAGACCGAAGAAAAGCAAGCGCGTCAAGACGCAGGCCGATCGCGACGCCTTTGTCCAGGCAGCCGGATCGTGGCAGGGTCTGATTGACGCCGAGCAGTTCAAGGCATATATCCGCGAGCGGCGCAAAACTGCGAATCGTCCTCCCGTCAAACTATGACCTATCTTGTTGATACCGATTGGGTCATTGACTATCTCAACGCACAACCACACACTATTGCTACGCTCCAACGCCTGGAGCCGCAAGGACTGGCAATCAGCATCATCACGTATGCTGAGGTGTACGAAGGAATACTGTACGGTCGTGATCCTGCCCGCGGGCAACGAGGATTTCGGCAGTTTCTCCGACCGGTGGATGTCCTGCCGCTGACGCGACGGATTACGCATCAGTTCGCTGCCGTTCGCGGGTCCCTGACACGTAACCAGCGACAGCAACTTGGCGACATGGACTTGCTGATCGCGGCGACAGCTTTGCAGCACGGACTGACACTGCTGACGAATAATCTTCGAGACTTCCAGCATGTGCCGGGATTGGTGATTTATCAGCGATGAGAGAAGAATCGACGGGCCAGTTGGGTCATCGCCTCCATTGCAGGGGATGTCTCATCTCGCTATTCTTGCGCCATCTTCCGGTCGCGACCACACGATGGAGAGGGAAGGTGGAGGCAATGGCTACAACCGAACAAGCATTGCGGGAAGCGGTTTCGCTCGATAACCTGACGCGCCACAACGCGGAGATCGCCAAAGGGGTCCGTCTCTCCGGCAGCGCGGACGAGGCGGAAGCGTTCGCCTATATCGCGGCGCAATGCCGCTCCTACGGGATGGCAGTCGAGCAGTACGCCATCGACGCCTACGTCAGCCTGCCGGGTGCGGCGGCGCTGACCGTCACATCGCCAGAGGAGCGCGCGCTGACCTGCATCACTCACTCCTTCTCGCTCGCAACGGGGTCGGCGGGGTTGACCGCGCCGCTCGTCTCTGTCGGCAAGGGGACGAGCCCCGCCGATTACGCGGGTAAGGAGGTGCGCGGCGCAATCGTGATGACCGACGGGCTGGCGATGCCCGCCGTCGCGCACGCCGCCTATCAGGCCGGGGCGGCGGGGATGATCTGCGTCAACCCCGAGGGGCTGCACGAGATGATCATCTCGCCCGTCTGGGGCACGCCGACGCCGGAGACCGCGCCCTACCTGCCGCAACTGGTCGCCGTCTCTGTCCGCACGGAGGATGGCGACACGCTCAAGGCGCTGGTCGCGCGCGGTCCGGTGACGGTGCGACTCCAGACGGAAGTTGAGACCGCATGGCGGCCCATCCCGACGCTCACCGCCGAAATCCCCGGCGCCATCGAAGACCGCTATGTGTTGCTCAGCGGCCACGTCGATTCGTGGCACTACGGCGCGATGGATAATGCGAGCGCGAACGCGACGATGCTGGAGATTGGCCGTCTCTTCAACGAACATCGGGGCGAGTTACGGCGCGGGCTGCGGCTCGCCTTCTGGTCCGGCCACTCCCACGCGCGGTACGGCGCATCGGCGTGGTATGCGGACAACTTCTGGGCGGATTTGCACGACTATTGCGTCTGCCACGTCAACGCGGAATCGACCGGCGGCATGGGCGCGGACGACCTCGCGGGCGCGGGCTGTATGGCGGAGACCTGGCGCTTCGCGGCCGGTCCGATCCGGGATATAGCCGGGCAGGAACTTCATTATCGCCGCCTGGCGCGCAACGGCGACCAGTCCTTCGAGGGTGTCGGCATCCCTTCCGCGCTCGCCGGCCTCTCCTCCCAACCCGGTGGTGGTCTGGGCTGGTGGTGGCACACGCCGGACGACACACTGGACAAGATCGACGGCGCGAACTTCGTACGCGACACGCAGGTCTATCTGCTCGCCTGCTGGCGGCTCTGCACGCTACCGGTGCTCCCCTTCGACTACACCGAGACGGCGAATGAGTTGCGCGGTCGGCTCCACGAACTGCAAGAGTCGGCCAACGGTCGCTTCGATCTGACGCCGCTGCTCGTCGAGGTGGACCGGCTCCACGCGGACGCCGAACGACTGAACGCGGCTGCCGCAACTGCGGAAGACGATGCCGACCGCGCTGAAAGGATCAACGCCGCGCTGATGGCGGCGGCGCATGCCCTGATTCCCGTCAATTACACGCTGGCAGGGCCATACGAGGTCGATCTCGCACTGGAGAACCCGGTGCTGCCCGGCCTCGCGCCCGTCGTGGTCCTCGCGGAGTTGGACCCAAAAAGCAACGAAGTCGGCTTCCTGCGCACCCGCCTCGTGCACGAGCGGAACCACACCCTGCACGCGCTCACTACCACCCGGCGCGAAATCGCTCGCGCTCCCTGATCGGGTGGCGGGGAAGAAGGCAAGCCGGGGCTTGCGCACCGGCGAAACCCGACACC
>JBPCMC010000523.1:0-21368 GCA_051002645.1 Thermomicrobiales bacterium | reverse complement strand
CTGCCGAACCTCACTGCGGCAGGCTGAAGCCCGCCGCCACCGGGAATGCTATGGAGTGATTCGGTTTTCGCGCATCGCCGCCCGCATGGCGGCGATATTGGCGGCGACGGTGCCGTGCGAGTTGTAGACAGCAGTTCCTGCCACTGTGAGGTCGCATCCCGCCTCGGTAACGTTGCCAATCGTCGTCGTATTGACGCCGCCATCGACCTCAATCAGGTAATCGAGCCCGCGTTCGGCCCGCAATCTGGCAAGTTGTCTGATGCGTGCGGTGCTCGCCGGCAGGTATGACTGTCCACCGAAACCGGGATTGATACTCATCACCAGCACCAGCCCGACGAGGGGCAGCACTTCTTCGAGCATGATGAGAGGTGTTGCGGGGTTCAACGTCACGCCGGGCACCGCGCCCGCGTCGCGGATCATCGCCAGGACGCGATTCAGGTGCGCCGTCGCCTCGACATGCACGGTCACAATATCCGCTCCGCCACGCGCGAAGGCTTCGACATATCGCTCCGGTTCGACAATCATTAAGTGCGCTTCAATGGGCAGGGTCGTCGTCTGACGGACGGCTGCCAGAACCGGCAAGCCGATAGAGATGTTCGGCACGAAACGGCCATCCATCACGTCGAAATGGACCGAGGCCGCGCCCGCCGCCGCTGCCTCGGCGATCTGGTCGCCGAGGTGCGCGAAATCTGCCGCGAGGATGGACGGCGCGATGCCGGGCCCGGAGCGCAGCCGTTCCCTCAATCCATTGTAGCCGCCCATCGACTCCTCCTCCGCACACGAACGACGAACACCACTCGTACTATACTGGATGCCGCCGCGCGGCGTGCGCCATTGACCTTGACGGAGGGGGGGCAGGCACGGACAATGCGCCGCATGTGCGATGTGGTGTGGAACACGTCAGCGTGGCGTGGGAGGGGACGGCAAGCGCAGTGAGCACGGAAACGGCGAAGCGAACGCCGCTCTATGACGAGCACCGGCGACTGGGCGCGCGGATGATCCCGTTCGGCGGCTGGGACATGCCGGTGCAGTACACGGGCATCATCGAGGAGCATCGGGCAGTCCGCAACGCGGCGGGCATCTTCGATCTCGGCCATATGGGGCAGGCGAGCGTCACCGGCCCGGACGCCCACCGGTTCGTCGACTACGTCGCCACGAACGACCTGGGCCGCATCGCGAACGGGCTGGCGCAATATAGCATCCTCTGCCGCCCGACCGGGGGGACGGTGGACGATATTTTCGTCTATCGGTTGCCGGATCGCCTCTTTATCTGCCTCAACGCGTCGAATACCGACAAGGATATCGCGTGGATACAAGCGCAGCACGCGGCCTCCGGGATGGACTGCACGGTCGAGAATCTATCGGACACCGTCGGGATGCTCGCCGTTCAGGGGCCGCACGCACTCGGCATCGTCCAGCGCCTCACCGAGGCCGATCTCGCCGCCCTGCCGCGCTTCGGCGTGATCGAGACGATGGTGAATGGTGTCCCGACCATCGTCGGTCGCACCGGCTATACGGGTGAGGACGGCGTCGAACTCTATCCACCGATCTCCGCCGTCGTCGATCTCTGGCGGAAACTGCTCGATGTTGGCACCCCGGATGGCCTGATGCCCATCGGCCTCGGCGCGCGCGACACCCTACGGCTCGAGGCGAAGATGGCCCTCTACGGGCACGAATTGACCGAGGAGATCAACCCGCTGGAGGCGTCACTCTCGTGGGCGATCTCGTTCGATAAGGGCGACTTTATCGGCCGCGATGCGCTGGCGGCGGTGAAGGAGTCGGGCGGCCCCGCACGGCGACTGGTCGGCTTCCGCATGGTCGGGCGCGGCATCCCGCGCGCGGAGTATCCCGTCGCCGTCGATGGCGAGACCGTCGGCGCCGTGACCAGTGGCGGATACGCGCCGACGCTCGATGCGAATATCGGCCTCGCGCTCGTCCGGCGGGATGTCGCGGGGATTGGCAAGCCGCTCGAAATCATTATCCGCAACCAACCCGTCGCGGCGGAGCAGGTGCGCACGCCGTTCTATCGTCGGCCCGACGCGAGCGAGAAGGGGAACCAGTAGCATGGAGACACCGGCAGACCTGCGCTATTCCGAGGAACATGAATGGGTGCGCGTGGACGGCGACCTAGCGACCATCGGCATCACGGCCTACGCGCAGGATTCACTCGGAGACATCGTCTTCGTCGAGTTGCCGAGCGTCGGACGGACGCTGGCGGCGGGTGAGGGCTTCGGCGTGGTCGAATCCGTCAAGGCCGTCTCGGATGTCTATACGCCGGTTCCCGGCGAGGTCACCGAGGTGAATACCGCACTCGAAACCGCGCCCGAGCAGGTGAACAACGCGCCGTACGAGGGCGGCTGGATGATCCGCGTCCGCGTCGCCGACCCGTCCGCGCTCGACAAACTGATGAATGCGGACGCCTATACTGCCTTCACGGCTCACTAGTCTTCCCTGATGATGCATTGAACCGCCAAGACGCCAAGGACGCCAAGAAAACGCGGAGAGATGCAACCTTTTCTTCCTCCTTCCCCCTTGGCGTCCTTGCGGGCGCCCTCTGGGCAGTATCGGCGGTTCACATATTGATTGAGGAGTGATTGCATGTCCTATGTGCCAACGACCGACCTCGAACGCCGCGCGATGCTCGACGCAATTGGGGTCAAGGAATTCGATGCGCTCGTGCAGGCCGTACCCGCCGATTTGCGTTTCCCCCGCCTCCGATTGCCGGGTGCGCTGTCCGAGATGGAAGCGCTGCGCGAGCTGGGCGCGCTGGCGGAGCGGAACGCGGACGCGGTTCGCTATCCGACCTTCCTTGGCGCGGGCGCATATAACCACTTCACGCCCGCCGCCGTCCATCACACGGCTTTTCGCGGCGAGTTCTACACCGCGTACACGCCCTATCAGCCGGAAGTCTCACAGGGCACTTTGCAGGTCATCTACGAGTTCCAGACCTTCATAACCCAACTGTACGGCATGGAAGTCTCGAATGCGTCGATGTACGACGGCGCGACCGCCCTCGCGGAAGCCGCGCTGATGGCGATCAACAGCACCAAGCGGCGGCGCGTCGTCGTCGCCGACTCGGTCCACCCGGCGCACCGCAAGGTGATGGCGACCTATACCAGCGGCCTCGATGTGGAACTAGCAACGGTCGCGTGCGTCAATAGCGGCTCGCTCGCGACGACCGTCGCGGACGTGCGCGCCGCTTTGAACGCGCAAACGGCCTGCCTGGTGGTGCAGTACCCGTCGTTCGTCGGCACGATTGATGACCTACAGGCGCTCTCCGATGCGGCGCATGCCGTCGGCGCGCTCTTCATCGTCAGCAGTTATCCCGTCGCGCTCGGCCTGCTCACGCCGCCCGGCGCATTCGGCGCGGATGTCGCGGTCGGTGAGGCGCAGTGCTTCGGGACGGGGCTCGCGTTCGGGGGGCCGTATCTCGGCGTGCTGACCTGCAAGCAATCGCTCGTCCGCCTGATGCCCGGTCGCGTCGTCGGGCAGACGACCGACACGACCGGGCGCCCCGGCTACGTGCTCACCCTCCAGACCCGCGAGCAGCACATTCGCCGCGAGCGGGCCACCTCCAACATCTGCACGAACGAGGGGCTGAACGCGCTGATGGCGACCATCCAGATGGCAATGCTCGGCGATGGCGGCGTACGCGAGATGGCGCGGCAGTGCTACCACAAGGCGCATTACCTCGCCGGCGCGGTCGGCGCGCTGCCCGGCTATGCGGTCGTCAACGCGGACGGCGCGGCCCAGAATGGCTCCGGCCCCGCGACGACCTTCTTCAATGAGTTCGTCGTCAAGACCCCCGTCGTGCCGTCGGAAATCAACGCGCGACTGCTTGCCGCCGGGATGATCGGCGGCTACGATCTTGGTCGTGATTATCCGGCCATGGTGGGGCATATGCTCGTCTGCGCCACGGAGATGCTCGACCGCGCGATGCTCGACCGCTTTGTCTCGGTCCTGGCCGAGGCGTCGTAGACGCTTCGGCGCGCGATGTTCGCGCGGTAGGCTCCTCTGCTATACTTGGTGCAGTCTCCGCGTCTGCGCGAGCGTCTGTTGCTGCCGGATGGCAGGGGGCCGGGAGGTACCGTGGCGAAACCAATTGTCGCCGTCGTTGGTAGGCCCAACGTCGGGAAGTCTACGCTTTTTAACCGCCTGATTGGCGAGCGCCGCGCGATCGTCCAGGACGAACCGGGCACGACCCGCGACCGCGTCTATGGCGAGGTCGAATGGAACGGCGTCTCCTTCGCGCTCGTCGACACGGGCGGCATGATGGTGGACGAACGCGGCGCGGAACTTGACCTCAGCGTCATCCCGGCGGAGACGCGGCGGCAGGCGGAATACGCGATCAATGAGGCCGATGTTATCCTGATGGTCGTTGATGTTGGCGACGGCGCGACCGCCGCCGACCTCGCCGTCGCCGACCTCGTGCGTCGCACCGCGAAGCCCGTCGTGCTCGCCGCCAACAAGGGCGAGAGCAATACGCGCGCCGCCAATGCGTCGGACTTTTACGCGCTCGGCCTGACCGACCCGATTGTCGTCTCATCGCTGCACGGGCGGGGCACCGGCGACCTGCTCGATGCCATCGTCCAGGCGCTCCCCGAACGCGAAGATGAGATCGAAACGACGGGGCCGCGCATCGCCATCGTTGGTCGGCCAAATGTCGGCAAGTCGCGGCTGCTCAATGCGATCCTCGGCCAGGAGCGGGCGATTGTCAGCGACGAGCCGGGGACGACGCGCGACTCGCTTGATACCGAGTTGGAGTGGGAAGGGCAGACGATCACGCTCGTCGACACGGCCGGCATCCGGCGTCGTGGGAAGATCGAACCGGGCATCGAGAAGTTCAGCGTCCTCCGCTCGATGCGCGCGATCACCCGCGCGGACATCGTCTTGCTCGTCGTTGACGCTACCGAGGGATTCACCTCGCAGGACCTGCACATCGCGGGCTACGTCGCCGACGAGGCGCGCGGCCTGGTGCTCGTTGTCAACAAGTGGGACCTCGTCGAAAAAGACGGCCAGACGATGGAGCAGTACAAGGCTGCCGCTGCCGAAGCGCTCGATTTCATGCCGTACGTCCCGGCGGTCTTCATCTCGGCGAAGTTCAATCAGCGCGTGGCGCAGGTGATGGAGCGTGCCCTGTTTGTGATGGAGGAGCGGCAGAAGCGCGTGCCGACGGCGGCGCTCAACCGGATGCTCCAGGAGGCGGTCGAGAAGCACGCCCCGCCGTCGCGCCCCGGCAAGTGGGTCAAATTCTTCTACGCGACGCAGGTCGATGTCGCGCCACCCTCGTTCGTCTTCTTCTGCAATCATGCGGAAGACGTGCATTTCTCCTACCGGCGCTATCTAGAGAACCAGTTGCGCGAGCAGTTCAGTTTCGTCGGCAATCCACTGCGGATGCGATTTCGCAATCGACAGGAGCCTGCACCATGACCCGTGTCGCCCAGATTATCCTCGTCCTCATCGCGAGTTACTGCATCGGCGGTATTCCGTGGGGACTTGTGCTGGTGCGGCTGATTAAGCGGGTGGATATTCGGCAGTTCGGCAGCGGCAAGACGGGCGCGACCAATGTCCTCCGACTGCTCGGTTGGCAGGGATTCGCGGTGATTATCGTGCTCGATGCCGCGAAGGGCGTCGGCGCGGTCTTGCTGGCGCGGGCGGTGACGGGCAACTCCTGGGTGGAAGGCGCAGCGGGCATCCTCGCCATCAGCGGCCATTGCTGGTCCCCGTACCTCGGCTTCCGCGGCGGCGGGCGGGGGATGGTGACGGCGATGGGCGCGGCGTTCACGATGGCGCCGGGATTGATCCTGCTCATCCCGATCTTCCTCATCCCGGTCTTGCTCACGCGCTATATGTCCCTCGGCAACGTCACGGCCTCGCTCAGTGCGCCGGTTGTCCTGCTGATTGGGGCACTGCTCGGCTGGTCGCCGTGGGCGTACTTTGTCTTTGGCCTCGCCGGTTGCGCGCTCATTCTCATCAATCATTCGGACAACATTCAGCGCCTGCTCGCCGGTACGGAACGGAAGATCGGCGATAAAGTAACCCCGCACAATCCCGAGTCCGGCGCACCTGCGCATTAGCGGAGGGCGCAATCAAGGTATCATGGGCATCCCCTGCGGCGGACATCGGTCGTCGTGACCGCGATGTGTGCCGCATCACACCGTACGCTTCGCAGGCCTGCCGCTCGACCGGGAAATCTCGCCGCGTGCCTCGTAAAAACCGTACATTTGTGCTATACTCTCGGTAGTCGAATCGAGCCGAAGGAGGTCCGAATATGTGCGGCAGATACGCCATCGTACTGGTCGGGGACGGCACCCTTCAGCGCCGTTTCTCGCTCGAAGAACTGCTCGACGACCCTGCGCCCCGCTATAATGTCGCCCCGACCCAGACGCTGCCCGTCGTTACCCGCAACAGCCCCAACCGGATCGAGATGATGCGCTGGGGACTCATCCCGTCGTGGGCGAAGGACGCGAGCATCGGCAGCAAGATGATTAACGCCCGCGCCGAGACGGTGGCCGAGAAGCCCGCCTTCCGCCGGTCGCTCCGTAGCCGGCGCTGCCTCGTGCCCGCGACCGGCTTCTACGAGTGGAAGCGGGATGGGGAGAGTAAGACGCCGCATTTCATCCATCTGCCCGACGAGCCGCTCTTCGCCTTCGCCGGACTGTACGACGTATGGCACGACCCGGACGGGCGGGCGGTGAAGTCATACACTGTCCTGACGACCCAGCCGAACGAGTTGATGGCCGAGATTCACAACCGGATGCCGGTCATCCTGCGGCGTGAGGACGAGGAGGAGTGGCTGGACCCGAATAACACCGAACCGGAACATCTGCTCCCGCTGCTTCGCCCATACCCGGCGGAGGAGATGGCGGCGTACCCGGTGTCGCGGATGGTCAACAGCCCGGCGAACGACGTGCCCGACATCTTGCTGAGGGCGTAGGGGCGGCGCATCTCATCGCGAAGGGTTCGAGCCTTTCGAGGCGCGGCTGGCCTGTTTCGGCCTCGCCGGTCAGACGGTTGACCGCGCGGTGCAGGTCGGCTATGCTGTCTCCGTTCGGGGTGTGGCGCAGCCCGGTAGCGCACCTGCTTTGGGAGCAGGGGGTCGGAGGTTCAAATCCTCTCGCCCCGACCAGTACATTTCACCTACACAGAAGAGCGGGAGCGCGAATGACGCGACTCCCGCTCTTTCCCGCTCATTGCACCGCTTCGAGATAGCGTATCAGCGAGCGGACCATTACTCCCGTGGCGCCAATCGGTGTGTAGGGGCCGGCGCGATCGGTGTCGGCGGCCATCGCGATATCGAGGTGCAGCCACGGTATCTCCTCGACGAACTCGCCGATAAAGAGCGCCGCGAGGATGGTTCCCGCACCCGCGTCCCGTGGCCCTGTGCTCTTGATATCCGCGATGTCGCTGTGCAGGTCGTCCCGATATTCTTCCCAGATGGGCAGTTGCCAGAGGCGCTCGCCCGCTGCCGCCGCGACAGCGAGGAAGCGATCGATGAGCGCCTGATCGTTGCCGAGCGCCGCCGCGCCGCGCGGTCCGAAGACGCCGCCGGTGAGCGTCGCTACGCTGATGATCTCGTCCGCGCCCGCCCGCGCCGCGTGCGTCACCGCGTCCGCCAGCACCATCCGCCCCTCCGCGTCCGTGTTCCCGATCTCGAATGTCTTCCCGTTCAACGCCGTTACCACGTCGCTCGGCCGCATCGCCGTCCCGCTCGGCATGTTCTCCGCCGCCGCCATGATCCCAATGACACGGACATTCGGCTTGATCGCCGCGATCGCCTGCATCGCCCCGAGCACCGCCGCCCCACCACCGAGGTCGTTTTTCATGGGGTACATATTGTCCTGGGCTTTTACATCGAGGCCGCCGGAGTCGAAGGTGATCGTCTTGCCGACGAGGGCGACCGTCTTGGTCGCCCCACCGCTCGGCTCGTAGACCATCTCGACCAATCGGGGCGGGGCGGCGCTCCCCTTGCCGACGGCGAGGATGCTGTTGTAGCCGCCGCTCGCCAGCGCCTTCTCGTCGAGCACCTCGCAGGGGAGGCCGCTCTCGCGGGAGACGCGCTGCGCCCAGGCGGCGATCAGCGGCGGCGTCTTGTCGTTCGAGATCGTGTTGACCATATCCCGTGCGAGGGCGACGGCAGCGGCGACGATCTGGCCATGCTCAACCGCGCCTGGGGGAATCATATCGGCCGACCAGAGTTCGACGGACACGACTTCCTTGCTGGGGTCGCCCTTGTGCGATTTGTAGGTGGCGAAGTGGTAGAGGGCGAGCACAATACCCTCGACGATGGCGCTGACGCCCTCTGCATCAACACCTACCGGAAGAGCCACCGCGACTGTGCGTGCGCCCGCATCTCGCGCCTGCGTGATGGCCGCGCCATAGGCCCGGCGGAGCATCTCATTATCGACGGTCGCGCGCTCGCCCAATCCCGTCAGGATCAGCCAGCGCGCCGGGAGCACGCCGAATGTCGGGTACGCGGCTACCTCGCCGCGCTTGCCGGTGAATCCAGCAGCCGCCAGCGTCGGCGCCAGGCGCCGGTCGAAGCGGGCATCGAGCCCGCTGGCAATGGGTTCATCCGTGTACACCGGCAGGATCAATCCGTCGGCGTCCGCAACTGTCGCGCCGCCCATTTTCGTCGAGATTGTTGGCATCATGGGCTCCGTTATCGGCTGCCGCGCAGGCGGGGATCGAGTATGTCGCGCAGTGCGTCGCCGAGCATGTTGAAGCCGAAGACGGCGAGACTGATCGCCAGCCCCGGCCAGATCGCCAGCCACGGCGCGATCAGGAAGAATTGCCGCCCGGAACCGGCCAACATGCTTCCCCAGGCGGGCATCGGCGGCTTGACACCGAAGCCGAGGAAGCTCAGCGTCGATTCCGCGAGGATCGCGCCCCCGAGTTGCACGGTGGCGAGGATGATGATCGGTGCGAGCACATTCGGCAGCACGTAGCGCATGATAATGCGCGTGTTGTTGCAGCCCGTGCAGCGTGCCGCTTCCATGTACGGCATGTCACGGATGCCGATCACGGCGCTGCGTACGACGCGCGTCGAGCCGCCTGCCACGATTAGCCCGAGCGCGATGGCGACGATGACGATGGAGTTCGTCGAACTGGTGGCGCGCGTGGTCATCACGGTCACCAGGCACGCCAGCAAGACGATGGCCGGAAAAGCGATCCACGCATCGATCAGCCGCTGGAAGAGCAAATCGAACAGGCCCCCGTAGAAGCCGGAGAGGATGCCGAGGATAGTCGCCAGCCCGGTGCCGACGAGCACCGCACCGAAGCCGACCTCAATCGAGACGCGCGCACCGAAGACGATGCGACTGAAGAGATCGCGGCCGAGATTGTCCGTGCCGAAGAGGTGGTGCAGCGATGGCTTCTGGAGGCGATCCGCCCCCTTGCCCGCATCGTAGGCGTACGGCGCGATCTGCTGCGCGAACAGCGCCGTCAGCATCAGGACGAGGACAATGATGCCGCCGATCGCGCCGAGCGGTTTCTCGCGGGCGAAGCGCAAGAGTTTTTGCAGCGGCCGGGAGCGAAATGCCTGCGCCGACGTCCGCGCGCTCGCGGGTGCCGGTAGTGTACCTGCGGCGCTCCCGCCTTTCGACTGCTCGGTGCGTAGCAAAGAGGTACTCCGATCACGTCCGCGCCGCTTTGGGCAGATTGAGACGGCGTCGCGGCATTGGCGTCTACGAGTAGCGTATCCGAGGGTCAAGCCACGCGTACAACAAGTCTACCAGGAGATTGATGCCGATGATAACGGTCGCGAAGAGGACGACGACGGCCTGCACCGCCGGGTAATCGCGGAAATTGAGCGAGTCCAGCAGATAACGCCCCATCCCCGGAAGGACGAAGATGCTCTCCAATACGACCGTGCCGCTGATCAGCACGGCCATGTTCAGGCCGAGCAGCGTCACCACCGGGACGACCGCATTGCGGAGCGCGTGGCGATAGATAACCGACCGTTCATTAAGGCCCTTGGCGCGCGAGGTGCGGATGTAATCCTGCCGCAATACCTCGAGCATCTGGGCGCGCGTCAGCCGCATGATCGAACCGGACAGGCCGATGCCGAGAATGAGGGCAGGGAGCATCATCTGTTTGAGGTTCGTCCCCGGACTGTCTCGCAGGGGAGTGTAGACCAGAGGCGGCGTCCATTTGAACCAGAGCGCCGGCAGCGTGATCGCCAGTGTCGCGAGCCAGAAGCCGGGGATGGCCAGCATCGCGATGGCCGCGCTCCGGGCGATGAAGTCGGAGAGCGAATCCTGCCGCACGGCCGAGTAGACGCCGAGCGGGATGGCGATTATCAGCGAGATGAGCAGCCCGAGCAGCCCGAGCTCGAACGTGACCGGGAGCCGCGTCGCGAGTTCGTGCGAGATTGACGAGCGATCACGCAGCGACTGGCCGAAGTCGCCGTGCGCGATGCCGCCCAGCCATTTCAAGTATTGCACCTGAAATGGCTGGCTGAGGCCCAGTTTGGCGCGCAGATCGTCGGCGCTCTTCGCATACCCGCCGTAGTCCTGCAACATGAGGGTGACCGCGTCGCCCGGCAGCAGACGGACCATCCCCGACACGATGAGCGTGACGCCGAGCAGGGACGGGATCGTCAGGAGCAGGCGCCGCATGATATACCGTTGCATCGCGATCCTTATGGCTGCATGACCGAATGACCCGCGTTACTTCTTGCCGTCGAGGAAGAGCTTCGGGAAGACCTCCGAGCCATTCCCGTAGTCGTCCTGGTAGAAGAAGTTCTTCACCCAGGGTTGCGTGGCGACATTGACAGCACCGGTCGGGCCGATGACGTAATACTGTTTGTCGCCCAGGTACCGCTGGATATCGAGGAGCAGTGTCTTGCGTGCCGCCTTGTCGAGTGTCGCGGTCTCCTTCTCGATCATCGCCGTCAGCTGCGGATCATTGACACTCGCGTGGTTGCGGGTGCCCGTCGGGTGATACATGTTGAAGAGGTAGTAGTGCGCCTCGTTGAACTGTGTCTGCAAGCCCCAGACCATCGTCCCCGGATCGAATTTGCCGAGGAAGGTGCTGCCAATGTATGCGGCGTAATCCTGCGGGCGGAAGTCGAGCGTGAGGCCGATATCCTTCATCTGCTTGATGACCAACTCGATGCTGCTATTGAAGGTATTGCCGTACGCATTTTGTGTCGAGATGAACGGCACCTTCATGCCACTGGCGAAGCCTGCATCGGCCATCAGCTTCTTCGCGCCGTCCACGTCGCGCTTGTAATACTTCGCGCTCGGACCCATGTCCGCGCTGCGTGGGTCGAGCCATGTGGAGGCGAGGCCAGCAGGCACGGAGTTGTTCATGTACCCCGTACCCTCGAAGAGGGTCGTGATCAGTTCGTCGCGATCGAGGGCGAGCGAAACGGCCTGGCGCACGCGGACATCGTTGAACGGCGGCACAGTGACGTTCCAGTAGAAGAACCAGAGCAGATTTTGCGGGAATGTGACGAAGTTTATCTCCGGATTCGAGGCCTTGATCGCCTTTGTATCCGTCGGCGACGGCGCGTAGCTGTCGAGTTGCTTCGCGCGGAGATTTGCCACCGAGTTTGCCGCGTCCGGGACGATCAGGAGGTCCAGTTCGTCGACGTACGGCGTGCCCGTGAAGTAATAATCCGGATTTCGCTTGGCGACGACCTGCACGCCCTTATCGTACTTATCGAAGATCCACGGGCCGCTGCCGATCACCCGCTTGCGCGCATCTCCATCCGCCTCGATCACTTCTTTCGGCATGATATAGAAGACGGGCGCTGCGAGCGCAACCTCGAACGGCGCGAAGGGTGCGTTGAGGGTGAAGACGACAGTCTTCGGATCGGTTGCCTTGACATCCTTAACAATATCGAAGGAGGTCTTCTGCGGCGAGACCGTCCGGAACCGCGTGAATGACCAGACGACATCGTCGGCCGTGACGGCGCGACCATTCATCGGGTCCTTATTTTGCCACTTCGCATTGGAGCGAATGGTGAAGGTATACGTCAGGCCGTCCTGGGAAATATCGTATTTCTCGGCAAGGTCCGGTACCGGCGTGAATGAGGTTGGGGGGATGCCGGGGCCGTTGTCGAACTTGAGCAGTTTGCTGTAGAAGAAGCCGCCGAACTCTGCCGCCCGGAACGTAACATTGAGAAAGGGATCGAGATCAGGCGGATCGCCAGTGTAGTAACTGATTACCAGTTTGCCGCCCGGCTTCGGCGTCAAGACGGTGTTCGCCCCTCCCACTGCGGTCGGCGCGGCCGCGTTTCCCGCCGCGCTCGCGGTTGTGGGACTGACCGCCGAACCCGCTGCGGCCGTCGGCTGTGCTGCGGCTGCCGGTTGAGTCGCGGCTGCTCCCGTCGTGGCGGCGCTTGTCGCGGCAGGGGCGGCGCTTGTCGCGGCGGAGGCCGAAGGCGCGGCGCTGGCTGCGGGTTTCGGTGTGTCCGTCGCGGTACTGCTCCCGCCGCAGGCGGCGAGGATCGCGGCAGCGACGCTCGCGCCCGCCGCCGTCAGGAATGCGCGCCGCGTCACGCGATAGGATGACTGGCCCGCCAGTGTTGTCGTCATGTACCTCTCCTTGGATCGGCTACGAACCTACGAAGGGAGACGCCGTGTGCCACAATGAGCGATGCGGCACGACCTGACCGTGCTGCCGACATCCATCGTCGGCGTGGGACCGAACCTCAGTGCTACGCTATCCGTATGGCTCCCAGTATACGGGAAGGTGTCAAGCCGTCAAGCGCGTCCAATACTGACAAGGGCCGCCATTTCCCGCCACCAGAGCCGTTTTGCCAAACCACACATTATGCCACGGCGTGCTATACTTTGAGATTAGGACGATGGAGCGCCACTGCGCTTCGGGCAGCACATGACGATGACGAATCGGCGAAACATTCGGGTAGGGTCCTCGTATCTTAATACGTAGCGGCACCGATGTACGGACCGATTGCATGAAAGCGAAAAAACGATGTCGGCAACCGACGGAACACATTCCCTTCCCGACGATATCCAGGTCCTCGACGCGATCGTGCGTCACCCGGTGCGGAGCGGTGTGCTGCAGCGTGTCCCGTCCGCCCAGGACAGCAATGAACTGCAATTGATCGAGCGGGCAGTCGCGGGCGACGAGCGCGCCTTCGCCGATCTCGTCACGCGCTATCAGACGGCCGTCTATAACCTCGCCTACCGGATGCTGGGCGACGCGGGTGAGGCCGAGGACGCGGCGCAGGAGGTTTTCTTGCGCATCTACCGCCGCCTCGCGACGTACGACGCTGAGCATCGCTTCTCGACCTGGGTGCTCTCGATTGCCAGCCATTATTGCATCGACCTCCTGCGCCGCAAGCGGCCGTGGCTCGTGCCGCTGGAAAACATCTCCAACTGGATGCGGGCGCGCACGCGCGGCCCGGAGGCAACCGCACTCGCCATCGAGCAGCAGGACACCGTCCGCAGCCTGCTGGCGAAGCTGCCGGAGCATTACCGGCTCGTCCTCCTGCTGCGTTACTGGCACGATCTCGGCTATGAGGAGATCGCACAGGTGGTGGACCTGCCGGTGAGCACGATCAAGGCGCGCCTGCATCGGGCTCGTAACGCGCTGGCGGCACTGGTGAATGGCGACGGGAGGCTTGCCGATGCACTGCAAGCAAGCCCGTAAGGTACTCCTTCATTCTGTCGATCATGCGGTCACTCCCGGCGACCTTGATCTCGTCCACGCGCATATCGGGGAGTGCGCGGAGTGCCGCCGCTTCGCGGAGGCGATGCACGTCTGGCCCACGTCGGGCGCCGGGCGACCGGGTTCCGCCGCGCCGGACCTCACCGAGCGGGTGCTGGCCAATGTCCGGCCGCTCCCGCCGCCGTGGGTCTTCCGGCAAGAGCGGCAGAACAGGCAGACGCCGCACCTCGTCGCCTTCGCGGTGGGCGCAATCGGCGTCGTGCTGACCTTCCTGATGCTCTGCCTCACCTTCGTTGTCGCGGTCTCCGGGAACACCGCGCCGTCGTCCGGTCGCCAGCGCCAACTGATGGTGCCGGAGGTCTGGCACGATGTCCGCGCGTGGATGAACAGCATCCCCAGCGACGGGGCGCATACCGCCGTGACGCTCGCGCTCGCGGTGCTCTTCGGCGTGCTGGTCGTCTCGTGGTTCCGCACCCTCGCTCTCCACGTCGGCCATGATCGCCAATAATCCCCCGGAACCCGTCATTCAGTTCGAGCATGTCTCCCGGCACTATCAGACGGGCCGCGGCATTGTGACCGCGCTGCACGACGCGACGTTTTCGATCCAGCGCGGGGAGTGGGTGGCAATCGTCGGGCCGTCAGGCAGCGGCAAGAGTACCTTGATGAACCTGCTCGCGGGGATCGACCGCGCTTCGGCGGGCGCGGTGACGGTCAATGGCGCGGAACTGACGCATCTCTCCGAGGAGCGGCTGGCGCGCTGGCGCGGTCAGCAAGTCGGCATCGTCTTCCAGTTTTTTCAACTGATGCCGACGCTGACGGCGCTCGAAAACGTCGTGCTGCCGATGGAGTTGCGCGGCCGGTGGCGCGGCGAGCGGCGGAAGCGCGGCCTCGCGCTCCTCGACCGGGTCGGCGTCGCCGCGCTGGCGAGCAGTCTCCCGTCGCAACTCTCGGGCGGCGAGCAGCAGCGCGTGGCGATTGCCCGCGCGCTGGCGAACGATCCGGCGATCCTGCTTGCCGACGAACCGACGGGCAATCTCGACTCCGCCACCGGCGAGCGGATCGTCGAACTGCTCGCCGAACTCGCGGATGGTGTGCGCACGCTGCTGATCGTGACGCACGATGCGCGACTGGCCGCACGCGCGCCGCGCGTCATCGGGCTTGCGGATGGCGCGATCGTGCGGGACACTACGGATGCTGCGCCAGTCGGTGACGAGGCGGATGCGGCGATCGCGATGGAGCAGATACCGGGGTAAATGGTGGGCGCGGCGTCAACGGATCGGTTTGTTCGTTCATGTCGGTTCTCGTTGCAAAGACCATGCGGGACTTCGGTGTGCGCCGTCTGCGATCCGCCTTGCTGCTCGTCGGCATCATCATCGGTGTCGCAGGTGTGGTTGCCATCGCCTATAGCGCGCGCAACCTCGCCCGCGCGCAGCACGACGCCTACGTTTCCGCCTCCCAGGCCGACATCTTCATGGGCGTGCGCAACTTCCCGGTCGGGCTGGAGAATGTCCTCGGCGAGATCGATAACGTGCAGACCGTCGAAGCGCGCGTCTCCGATTATATCCAATGGTCAAATGGTGGCCCGTACCGCGACGCACTGATTTACGGCATTCACGACTTCGGCAATATGCGCGTCAATCGCCCGACGCTGATTGAAGGGCGCTGGCCCGGCAAGGGCGAGGCGGTGCTCGATTACTCGTCGCGCAGCCTGCAGCCCGTCCAGATCGGTGACACGATCGCGCTGCGTGAGGATGTCGCCTCCGACCCGGTCTACGCCCGGATCAGTGGCTTCACCCGCACGCCGGGCGAGGCGGACGCGTCGATCCAGAACCGGGCGACCGGCTACGCACCCGCCAGCGATGTCCAACTGTGGCGGAAGGAAGTCGGCGACAATCAACTGCTCGTCCGCGTCGCGGAATTGCGGCGGGCGTCGGAGACGCGGCAGGCGATGGTCCGCGTGCTCGACAAGCGCGGCATCGCCCATAACCCCGGCTCGATCCGCGATCCGCAGGATGCGCCCGGCGCCAAAGAACTGGGCGCGCTGCTGCTTTTGATGTCGGTCTTCTCAGTGATCGGCGTGATATTGAGCGGATTCCTCGTCGGCAACACCATGAACGCCGTGATGTCCGAGGAGATGCGGCAAGTGGGCATTCTGCGCGCGCTCGGTGCGAGTCGCTGGCAGGTGCTCCGCACCTACCTGCTGCCCGCCGTCGTCGTCGGTGTGACCGGGAGCGTCATCGGCATCGCGGTTGGCGTGGTCGGCGGCGGCGCGCTCGCCGGGTTTCTCGGCGGGCTGATCGGGCTGGCGCTGCCGCCATTCACGCTCGCGCCCCGCGAGGTGATTCTCGGCTTTGCGGTCGGCCTCGGTGTCGGGGTCGGTGCGGCGCTCGTACCGGCGTGGCAGGGGACGCGCGTGCGCGCGCTCGAACTGCTGCGCAACTACGGTGTGCGCGCCGATTACGGTGTCGGCGTCGTGCAGCGATTGCTCGCGCGCCTGCGCGGCACCACGGCGATGTTCGCGATGGCGGTGCGGAACACCTGGCGGCGGCGCGTGCGCTCGGTCGTCACCATGCTCGTCGTCGGCGTCGGCGCGGCGGCCTTCATCGGCACGCAAGCGCTCAATGCGTCGGTCAATCATACCGTCGATGCACTTTACGCGACCTACGCCGCCGATGCCTGGATCGACTTCAACCGACAACTGACGGTGCCCTTCGCCGGGGAATTGCGGCGAGACACCGATATCACCGCAGCGGAAGGCTGGGTGCGCGACAGCGCGTACGTGCAGGAGACGCTCACCGACCTCTGGGGCATCCCATCGGACACGCAACTCTACCTGCATCCCATCGTCGCCGGGCGTTGGTACAACGATCACGCGCCCGGTGAAATTGTCGTCACCGCGAACCTCGCGCGGCGTCTCGGCCTTCATGTCGGCGATGCGATGTCGGTGGTCAAGCAGAAACGAGAGCAGATGTACGGCATCGTCGGCATCGTGGACGATGAAAGCACCTACCTCGGCAGTCACGCGACGGGGAAAGTCTTCATGACCCCGGAGAGTGCGAATACCCTCCGCGCCCGCCCGAATGTCGCGGACGTCTTCGCGGTGCGCTTCACGGACAGCACGCCGACAGGTGTCAACGCGGCGCTCCGGCGCCTCGAGGAGCAGTTTCGGCCGCTCGCCCCCTCCGCTCTCGCCGCCTATGAGGATCGCGCCAACACGCAGAATACGATCCGCATTCTCACGGTGCTGCTCGACGCGATGGTGATTGTCGTCGCCGTTATCGGGGTGATGGGTCTCGTCAATACGCTCGTACTGAATATCACCGAGCGACGGCGCGAACTCGGCATCCTCCGCTCGATCGGCGCGGGTGGTGGGGCGTTGATGCGGCTCCTCGTCAGTGAGGGCTTAGTCCTCGGCTTGCTCGGCTACACGCTCGGTGTGGTCAGCGGGTACGTGCTCGCGCGCTATCTGGTGGCCCTCGCGGGGGCGCAACTGTTCCAGATGCAGTTCACGCTCTCGCCGTCGGTGCTCGTTTTCACGGGCCTATTGACGCTGGTCGTCGCGGCGGGCGCCAGTGTCGCCCCCGGCTGGCTCGCCGCGCGCCTGCGGCCCATCGAAGCGGTGCGCTATGAGTAGGCGGACGACCGTCATCGTCGCGAGCATCCTGCTCGTCGCGGCGGGAGGCGTCGCGGTGTGGGCGACGGCCTTCCGGTCGCACAGCGGCGCGGTGCGGTCCATCGCGGTCGAGCGACGCGCCGAACTGAGCGCGACGGTCCGGGCGACGGGCAAGGTCGATGTGGCGGGCAAACTTTCCGTGCCGCTCACGCAAGCGGGCACGGTGCGTGTCGTGGCGGTCAAAGTCGGCGACGCGGTGCGCGCGGGAGACGTGCTCGCCGCGCTCGATGATTCCCGGCAGCGGCAGGACGTGCAGGCCGCGACGGACGCGCTCGACGCGGCGCAATACGGACTGACGAGCGCCCGCGAGCGTGGCAGCGGTGATACCAATGGTCGTTCGGCCATCGTCACCGCCGAGGCCGCCGTGCAGGATGCGCAACGCCGCCTGGACGGAGCGCGGGACGCGCTCCGCCGCACGCTTGTCCTCGCCCCGGTCGATGGCACCATCCTCGTCGTGTCGGTCACCGAACGGGGCGTCTACAATCAGGGGCAGGAGTTGGTGCAGATGGCGAACCTCGCCAATCTTGTGTTGACTGTGGACCTCGACGAACTCGATGTGCCGCGCCTCGGCGACAACCGTACTGCGACGATCATCTTCGATGCCTTCCCCGGCCAGGAAGTGAAGGGGAACCTGACGACCGTCGCGCCGCTCGCCACCAACCGGGGCGGCCGGACGATTTATGAGGGGACCGTCGCCTTCACGCGCCCCCCGAACCTCGACTTGCGTCCGGGGATGGGCGCGGATGTCTCGGTGGCGACGCGGACCGAGCAAAATGTCCTCGTCGTGCCTGATCTCGCAGTCGAGACCATCGGCGCGAAGACGTACGTCACCCTCCTGCACTCCGACAGCACGCGCGAGCGGGTCGAGGTACGCACCGGCATCCGCGCGAACGGTGTCGTCGTCATCGCCAGCGGCGTCGATGAGGGAGCCCGCGTCGTCTTGCCGTGAACGCGGAAAGAATTTGGTGGCATGGGCTTTAGCCTGCGCGAGAGATGCGGGACAAGCACGCGGCGGACGGCCTACGCCACCGGAGTACAGGCTACCTGGGTGCCTGCTGGGAGGCATGTAGGTCCAATATCACCGTGACGTGTCAAGGCAATGAGCCTACTGGGATACGCTGCGGCAGGCTAAAGTCCGCCGCCACCGAACAAAGCGGTTTCATACACGGCTGCAAGGTGCGCTACGCGGAACGGCTGGAGCTGGACTGCTCGTCAATGACGTTGACGTAGGTGTGCAAGCGCTGCTTGGCTTCCTCGCCGAAGCGGTCGATCTCGCCGCCCAGGCTCTTAACGCCCTGCTGGAGGGTGTCGATCAATCGGTCGATCGCTTCCTCAATCAAGGGCATGTTCTCACGGATCGCGCCCTGCAACTGGTCGTCGATATTGGCGAATTGCGCGCCGAACATCGCAGTCATTTTTGTGCGACCCTGCTCGCTGCGCATGTACATAATCAGCCCGACCGCGCCCGCCGCGAGCGCGCCGCCCGTGCCATAGCGCGCCATTTTCTGCCCCATGCCGTCATTGCTCGTCATTGCCATCTGGTGCCTCCTTATATGCTCCCTCACTATTGCAACATCCGCGCCGTGACCCGTCAGCGTGCGTCGTGCAGTTCGGGGATCAGTCGTTCGAGAAGGGTCGCGAGCCGCTGCGCGACCTGTGCGCCCTCCGCCAGCACCTCCGTGTGGCTCACCGATTCCGCACCCGCGACGTTGGTGATGGACGAAAAGGCCAGCACGTCCAACCCGCGTTGCCGCGCCACGAGCGCCTCGGGTGCGGTGGACATGCCGACAGCGTCCGCACCGAGCGCGCGCAGGAAGCGCTGCTCGGCGGGCGTCTCGTAGGTCGGCCCGCCGACCATCGCGTAGATCCCCTCGCGGAGCATGATGCCCGCGCTCGCCGCCGCGCCGTGCGCGCGGGCGCGGAGGTGCGGCGCGTAGATCTGCGTGTAATCGAGGAAGTTTGGGCCGCCGCGCAGCGGGTTCTCCCCCACCAGGCCGGGCAGGTTAATGTGGTCGTTCAGCACCATCAGATCACCGACGCGGAACTCCGGGTTAAGTCCGCCCGCCGCATTCGTCAGGACAAGCGTCGCGATGTGCGCGTCGGCAAGGAGATGGACATAGGCTCCGACCGCTTCGATTGGTACGCCTTGATAGTGATGCAATCGCCCGCTGACGAGCAGGACCGGCGCCGCGCCGCATCGCGCGAGGACAAATTCGCGGCGGTGGCCGGGCACCTCCCCGGCGGCGATATCGAGAAACGCGGACCACGGCCAGCGCGCGATGACCGGCCAATCCGCCAGCGCGTCGCCGAGACCGGAGCCCAGGGTGATGGCGATACGAGACTGCACGCCCGTCGCCAGGATCGCCTGCGCGAGTGTTTCCTGTCCGCGATGTCCGTTCGCGACCTCTGCCATCATGCCCTCATCAGATGCGTCGGAGGAGTTCGGCGCGCTTGGCGTCGAATTCGGCGTCGGAGATCGCGCCTCGGTCGCGCAGATCGGCGAGTCGGGCGATCAGCGTCGGCACGTCTTCCTGTGGTGGTGCGGTGGGTAGCGGCTCGGTGTAGTGCGCCGTGCCGAGCGGTTGCGCGTACTGCTCGCGGGCGGCGAGCAGGGCGCGTTTGAACGCAAACGGGTTGGCCACCCCTTGCAACCTATCGCCAAGATCGTTGCCGGTGACGACCTGAAGGTCGCCGAAATTCATCATCCGGCCCCAAACGGATTGGTCGAGGATGAGGTCGTTAATCATGTTCAGCGACGAGTCCATCGTGTGCTTGCCGAGGATACCCTCGATCTGGATGACGCGCCGGGGCGTGACGACGTACATCTCGTTCCGCCACTTCAAACAGAGGACGACGGTCTGCGCGATGGGCACCAGCGCGGCAGCGATGCACACGACGAGCAAAATGTTCGCCGCCATGCCACTCACTTTGACCTTCAGGACGATGCCGAGCACGATCAACACCAGCGCGATGAGAATGCGCACCGCCGTCCGTGCGATGAGGAAGATCACATGCCGGTGCGCGACGTAGAGTTTTTCCTCGCCGTGGCCCAGGATACTGTCAATGTACGCCATCCCGCTCCCCCCTTTCCGCCCGCTGTCCGTCATCCATCCGTTGCAGCACCAAGGGCGACCGTAAATCGTGCTCGGCGGCGGCGCGAATCCACCGCCCGAGCATCACGCCTGCCGCGTCGAGCGCGTCCGGCGGCAGCCGCACCTGTACGATGCGCGAAAGCGGCTCCCGCGCCAGCAGCCGCAGCGTCTTGATCGTCGTCGTCTCGACGGGCGGCGCGAGCACGTCCCGCTGGCTGCACGACGGGCAGAGGAGGCCACCCTGCTCGATGCTGTAGACGTAGTCGAGATCGGGCTGAATGGGCTCGCCGCAGCCCGCGCAGGTGGACCACGACGGCGCGAGCCCGTTGAGCGTTAGGATGAAGAGTTCGAACCAGCGCATCGCCGCCTCGGGCTCCGCGCCGACATCGAGGGCGACGAGCGCGGCGGCGAAGGCGTCGTAGAGCGCGCGGCTCTCGCTCTCCTCCTCCGCGAAGACATCGACGAGTTCGGCGAGATAATAAGCGGGGCCGAGCAGATCGAGCGCGCTGCGCAGGTGGGTGAACGCTTCCAGCGTCTCGACCTGGGCGACAATATCGAGGTCGCGCCCACGGGCGAGCAGGAGCGCGCAGCGGCAAAATGGCTCCAGATGGCCCGCCTTCTTGCTCGTCATCTTGCGGACACCCTTCGCCACCGCGCGCACCTTGCCGCGATCCGGCGTGATGATCGTCAGGATGCGATCCGCCTCGCCGAGGTCGCGACCGCGCAAGACGATCCCTTCGGTCCGGTAGGTGTGTTGTCCGATGCCACGCGACACAGCGATGCCCCTTCCTGTACCGCCGATTATCGCAGACGCGGCACGTCTCGCGCATCATCTTGAGCAACCTCACCCCCCAGCCCCCTCTCCATTGCGATGGAGAGGGGGAGCAAACGCGGGGAAGAAGCGTCGTTTATGGTAAGCCACGGCACCTTCCGCGAGGCACCCCTCTCCATCGCAATGG
>JBPCMC010000522.1:0-3487 GCA_051002645.1 Thermomicrobiales bacterium | reverse complement strand
CCCCCCCCCGTCCCCCCCCCCCCCACCACCATTACCCAATCAAGTTCCCAATGTTCATCAGCCTGCCGCAGCCACGTTTGGCAGGCTGAAGCCCGCCGCCACCTATGGAGTCAGGGGATCAGCCGCGCGCGGCTTTGAGCAAATCGTGGGTCAGTTCGGCGTGGCCCGCGTGTTCGGCGGGGTGCTGTGCGGCGAGGATCACATAGGCGCGCCCGCTCATTGCGCCGAAGCGACGATGGTGGACGGTCTTCTCCATGTCCGCCGGGGTCAGGCGGTTCAGCGTCTCGCGGAGACGGGGTTGGAGCGCCGCCCAGCGCGCAGAGAGTGGCGCGGTGGAATTGCTGGACGCGGTGAACTCCGCGTCCCGATCCCGCTCGACGGGTTGGCCACCCAGTTCGCCGATGATCGACGCTTCCGCGCTGCCCATCGAATGGAAGGCGAGGACATAGAGGCTGTTCGTCTGCGGCGCGGGCGGGCGCCAGTTCAGCCCCTCGGCATCGAGCCCGTCGAGGCAGGCGAGGATCCGCTCGATCGCGGCGCAGATCGCGTCGGCAAAATCGGCGACTTCCGAGTGGGTAGCGGGCGTGGTCATCGGGCGTCCTTTCAGTGCGGTGCGGAGTGTCCGGCAGGCCGATTCTCCACGACGGTCAGCAATTTCGCCAGTGGCATCTCCGCCAATGAAGCGAGGCGCAGGTCCGCCGCGCCGACATCGAGGTCGCGCGTCATCGCGTTCGGGATGGCGACGCAGAAGAGGCCCGCCGCCTTCGCCGCCGCGATGCCGTTCGGCGAATCCTCAAGCGCAATCGCCTCACTCGCGTCGAGGCCGAGGGCGGCGAGGGCGGCGAGGTAGAGCGCAGGGTCCGGCTTGACCCGCTCCACATCGTCCGCCGTCTTTACCGCATCGAAATGGACGTGCAGCCCGAGCCGTTCGAGATGCCCGAGCACCCACTCCGCCGACGACGCCGATGCTAACCCAACCTTCATGCCCCGCGCCTTCGCGTCCGCGATGCACTGCTCGACGCCCGGCAGGATCGCCTGATTGGTGACCCGCTCGTGGAACCGCTGCCGCCGCCGCTCGCGCACGTCGGCGCGGTCAATCGGCGTGCCCGCCTGTTGCTCCAGATAGTCGTAGAGGTCGAACGACGATGCCGTGCCGATCAGCGGCGCCCACGCCGAAAGCGGCAGCGTTGTGCCGTGTTCCACGAACATCTCCTGCCACGACTCGAAATCCGGCAGTTCCGTATCGAGGATCAGCCCGTCAAAGTCGAAAATCAACCCGCAAATCATGTCACCTCCCGATGAGGTTGGACAAACCGGGGAGAACCGCAGAGACGCAGAGGACGCAGAGATCGCAGAGGGGAGAGAATCGTTTGGAGAAGGCATTCTCCATATTTCTCTGTGTTCTCTGTGCTCTCTGCCGGGCGCCCTCTGGGCAGCATGCGGTTCATACCCGGTTTCTCCCCGACCGATTATGTCTTTAGGACGAAACGATGGATTGCCTCAGCGACGCCGTCGTTGTCGTTGGTGGCGACTTCGGCGGTAGCGATGGCCTTCAGTTCGGGTTCGGCATTGCCCATCGCGACGGCGATGCCGCCGCCGTCGCGGACGGCGGTGAGCATTTCGAGGTCGTTCAGGTAATCGCCGACGACCATCGTTTCCGCGAGGGTGATGCCCTCCTGCGCGGCGAGGTGGGTGAGCGCCTTGCCCTTGCCGCAGCCCGCGTTGAAGAGATCGAGCGCGAAGGTCTTGACGCTCGCGGTCGCCGTCACGGGTCGGTCGATCAGGCGGCTGATGCGGTCGCCGAGCGCATCGACGAGCGCATCCCGGAGTCGGAAGAGAGGCGGTAGTACATCATCGAACGTCGCGACGCTGAGAATATTGCCGAGCGTCGGCAGCGTGGCGTGGTCGGTGCGCGTCACGCCATCGCGCGGGATGAGGTATTCGCGGGTGGCGCGGTTGTCGGCCTCCAACGGGCCGGTGAAGAGGCGCCCGCCGTGGGCGGGGCTTTCCAGCAGGACGGGTTGATAGCCGTGGGCGAGACTGATCGCGACTGCCCGCGTGAGCACATCGGGTGGGATGGCGTCCTCGTAGAGCACGGCGCCGGTGGACGATTCCTGGATCACCGCGCCGCCGTGCAGGATGAGGGGCAGCCGGAAGCCGAGCGCCTCCGCGTACGCGCGCGCTGCGTAGAGCCGCCGGCCCGTCGCGAGCGTGACATGGACGCCGCGCGCCACCGCTTCCCGGATTGCGGCACGCACGGCGGGCGAGACCTCCCCGGCGGAGGTGAGCAACGTGCCATCCACATCGAGCGCTATCAGCCGAACCGCCATACTCCCTTGCCTTTCTCTCCGCCCGCAGCATAGCAGAGTCGTCGCCTTCACATTATGATGGCGCGGGGAGGAAACCGATTGAACCGCATGCTGCCCAAAGGGCGCCCGGCAGAGAACACAGGGAGGGAAGGAGGAGAGAGAAGAAAAGTAATCCTCTCATTTCTTTCGTATTCTCTGCGTTCCTCTGTGTCCTCTGTGTCTCTGTGGTTCAATCGGTTTGTCGCTGTGTGGACTGAGGAGGAACGGATGGACGAGCGGAAGACGGTACCGGGCATGTGGCGGATGGATGGGCGGGTGGCGATTGTCACGGGCGGCGGGGGGGGCGCTCGCGACGCCGATCGCGCATGGCCTGATTGCCAGTGGCGCGTCCGTCATCGTCGCCGATCGCGACGGGGAGCGCGCAGAGACGGTCGCCGCCGAATTGCGCGCGGCGGGTGGCGACGCGCTCACGATGCCGGTGGACGTGCTGGACGAGAGCCAGGTGGACGCGATGGTCCAGCGCGCGGTAGATCAGTGGGGCCGCCTCGACATCCTCATCAACACGGCGGGCGGCGGCAGTCGCGGCCTCGCGCTCGACTACGACCGCAAGACATTCGATGACGTGCTGACGCTCAATGTGACCGGGACGTTTCTGTGCTGCCAGGCCGCCGCCCGCGTGATGATCCCGCGCGGCGATGGCCGGATCGTCAATTTCGCCTCCATCGCGGGTTTGATCGCCTACCCCGGTAATCCGGCCTACATCGCCAGCAAGGGCGGCGTCGTGCAGATTACGCGGTCGCTCGCGGTGGAGTGGGCGACGACCGGCGTGCGCGTCAATGCCATCGCGCGAGCCGGCCTTCTACGACGCCTTCCGCGCCAAGCATCCGATTGGCCGCTTCGGCACGCCGGATGAGATGGTCGGCCCGGTACTCTTCCTCTGCTCGGACGCCTCCTCATACGTCACCGGCCATGTGCTCGCGGCGGATGGCGGCTATACGGCGCAGTAAAATCCTACAGCGTTTTGCAGAACCATTGAGCCGGTGGCGGCGGGCTTTAGCCTGGATTATTCATAAACCGCGATTGTCGCACGGGGGCGGTCCTCCCCTACCGGCGGCATCCGAATCGGGGCTTGCACAAGGGACTGAGGGGCCATACGTTTCGTCTCGTGGCATCAGATG
>JBPCMC010000521.1:0-23623 GCA_051002645.1 Thermomicrobiales bacterium | reverse complement strand
GCAGTCTCGATGAATTGCCGGAACTGGTCAACGTGCTCCGAGGCGAGATGAGTCTCGTCGGGCCGCGCCCGCTCTTCGTCCGCTACGCCGAGCGGTACACGCCCGAGCAGATGCGCCGCCACGCCGTTCGCCCCGGCCTGACGGGTTGGGCGCAGGTGAACGGGCGCAACGCAATCGCCTGGGAACAGAAGTTCGCCTACGATGTCTGGTACGTCAATCACCAATCGCTGCTCCTGGACCTGAAGATCATCTGCCTGACGGTGCGGCAGGTGCTGCGGCGCGCGGGGATCAGCGAGGCGGGGCAGGTGACGATGAGCGAGTATCTGGGTGATGCGCCGCCGAATGGGCAGGAGATCGTGGCATGAGGGGCATCCTCGTCCTCGGCGCGGGCGGGCACGGCAAGGTCGTGGCGGACATCCTCGGCTGCGCCGGGGAGCCGGTGCTGGGCTTCCTCGACGACGACCCCGCGACGTGGGGCACGACCCGGCTCGGGCTGCCCGTCCTCGGCGGCATCGCCACCTATCGGGAGCACATGCCCGGCGGGCTCGTCCTCGGCATGGGCGATAGCGCGGCGCGCATCGCGATCGTCGAGCATCTCGGCCAGCACGCGCGCGGCCTCTGGCGCAATGCCATCCACCCGCGCGCGATTGTCGCCCGCTCGGTGCGGATAGGGAGTGGTGTCGCGGTCATGGCGGGCGCGGTCGTCAACCCGGACACCGTGCTCGGCGACCACAGCGTCATCAACACGGGCGCGACGGTCGATCACGATTGCATCATCGGTGCATACGCGCACATCGGGCCGGGCGCGCATCTCGCCGGCGGTGTCCGCGTTGGTCGCGCGGCATTCGTCGGTATCGGCGCCAGCGTGACGCAATGCCTCTCGATTGGGGACGGCGCGGTCGTTGGCGCGGGCTCCGTCGTGATCGACGCCGTCCCCGCCCATGTGACCGTCAAAGGTATCCCCGCGCGGCCCTGAGATTCCGCGCACGACTGGACATGGTTTGTGCGGTGGGACATGATGCGCGCCGTGTACGGTGCATTCGATGGTCGAGAGGGGGCAATCATCGTGCGGACCGTCGCTGATCTCGCGCCGGGTGAATCCGCGTATACCTCGCCCGCCGCCTTACTCATGCTGCCGGACCGCTCGTGCCGTATCCAGACGGACGCCCCCGTGCGCCGCGCGCCGACTGCCGATGCGACGATGCACGTCACGCGCACCGCCGCCGGGTATGTGGCCAACATCACCTTGTGTGCCTATCAGTGGACGCCACAGGACTGGGCCGATTGCCTGCCGCACGCCCCCGTCGTCCATGTCATCTTCGGTGACGAGTTCTTGTCGTAACGATTACGCTCGATGGAGTGATGAGGGGCAACGATCTGGTAGCGATTTCTTAAGGCAGCGCATATCTCCTGTTGTCGGAATCACTTTATTCAGATGTCACGTTCTTCGCCTAGCCCTTCTTCGGCGAAGGACGAGGCTACTACAAGTGTTTATACGCTATGGAGACCGTCTCAAAGACCTACTGACGCTTGTTCGTTGTCGTTAGCGTCACACGGTTCTCTCAGTAAACGACCCTTTTCGAGGCAAGCCCGAATAGCGTTCGGTATCGCTGGTTTCTCCAATGGGTGGCGTTCACGTATCCGTCTCAAGATCAACGTCTCGACCAGTCATGGCTTCGCTGCGTGGTGATACATCCAAAGCCGCCGTCGTTCACGTGGGCCTCGACTGTGGCGACTTCGATGTAGGCCCGAACAGCAACGGTGTAGTAACACCCATGTACACCCTTACTTCCTCTCATCGATAAATATTTCCCAGCGTTTCACACTCTCCAGCTTCAGCATCCCGTGCTCGTACCACGGGTCGTTCTTCATTTTCTCTCTCACTTCATTCTCATCCACCGCCTTCACGATTAACAGTGCGCCACCTTCGTCAACTAACGGGCCGCCCATCAGGATAAAACCTTCACCAACGAGCGCATCAATAAAGGCTCCATGTTCATCCCAAAAACGTTGCTCGCGCGAATCCTTCGCGAGATCGCGATTCGGGCCTGCTGCTGAGATTGCGATAAACGTATGCTGCATCGTTCCCTCCTCTGAGTTTTTTCAGAAGCGCCAATGACCCTCGTCGCCTCGGGACGGTAGTGCGCCTACTTTATCAGTTCCGGGCACCTCCCGTTCGATGGCTACGACTGCGGTCTCAAAGAGCATTCTGAGCCCCCCGTACCGGAACGGTTGTCATTGCCACCCGCCGATATACGGCGTGTGGCATCCTGCTTGCAAACTCGCCGGTGGGGGCGCCGAGGCACGATGGTTCCCCTTTGCAGTGATCGAATGGAGGAAGCGTGATGGCGGAGGGCAAACAGTTCACCGGTGACGAGGCAAGGCGGATCGGCACGCAACTTGGAATCAACTGGGACGAGGTGAATCCCGAGCAGTTCCGCAAAGGCTTGGCCGTTGAGATGGAACACGGCTCACATGATCCTGAGACCGACGTCACACATGACGATCCGCTGCTGACGGGCAAGGTTGCCTGGGCGCACATCAAGGAATACCCCGACTACTACACCCGGCTCGAGCAGATGGAGAAAGAGGCGGAACACTACTGGGCAGCGCATACACGCTGACGAGTCTCTCCGGCGGAGATGATCGGGGTCGCGCTCGGGCGCTTGTTCGTCACAGGGCGACCTGGTCGCGTTGGATAGAGCGGCGGAGGCGTTCGCGTCGCCGATCGACGCGTACCTGAACCATGTTGCGCTACGGGCCGCCCCGCCGCGTGACATGCAGATAGCCGGAGAGTCGCTCGAAGGTGGTCGGCGGCCGGATGCGTAGATCGATGGCGAGCCAGAGCGCCTTGATATGGCGGAAGCAGAGGAGTGGCAGCAGTGCCGCCAGCGTGAGCCCGACTGCGATGATGGCGAGGACCGGCAGGCCGCTGTAGGCGAGCGGCCCGACGAGCAGCATCGTCACCCCGCCGGTCGTCATGAAGTTCAGCGTCACGGCGTTCGTCCAGTACCCCGGCTCCCGCTCAAACGGAAAGCCGCACGCGGGGCAGGTCGCGTGCATCGTCCATCCCGCGAACAGCCTCCCTTCCCCGCACACCGGGCAACGCAGCCGCAACGCGCGACGGAGATAGGACTGAGGACTGGGTATCCCTACAGGAACTGAGGACTGAGGTTCTTCAGTCGAGGATTCGTCATCCATAATCTATTTCCCTTTTCAGGCTTCAGTAGGGATGAGAGGCACTGCCTCATGTGTCCCCACTCAGTCCTCAGTTCCTGTAGGGATACCCAGTCCTCAGTCCTACATTCTGCCGAGCGCGGCGGCGAGGGCAGGGGCATCGGTGACAGGCAGTTGACAGACGCGGCCGATGCACGGATAGGCGCGGGCGGGGGTGGTGGGATAGCCGAGAGCGGCGATCCGCTCCGCGTCACGCGCCGGGTCGAGCGGTTCGACGACGTTCCACGGATGATAGAAGGCGCAGGCGACATCGCGCATCGCCGCGACCGTCGCGTCGTCTTGCGGCCCGACGATCACGACGTGGCGCGGTTCGGTGTGCCCGCGCACCCAGACGAGCGCGTACCCCGCTGCGAACGCGCCCTGCGCCGCGTACGTCTCCCCGAACCCGGCAAGGACGCGCCCGGCGATCTCCTTGTACGTTTCCTCCCCCGTCAGCCAGAGCAGGCGGAGGAAGAGTTCCGCCGCGACGCTGTTCTCCGCGAGATTGTAGACGGGCTCGGCGAGCAATCCCGGCGCCGCGTCGTCGAGCGGCCGGTCGAGGAAGCCGGTCGGGCCGAGCAGCGTGCGCAGCATGAAGGCGGCGATCCGCCGCGCCTGCTCGCGATACTCCGCGTCGCCGGTGTGGGCGTAGGCATCGAGCGCGGCCTGCGCCATCCATGCTTGGTCGGCGAGTAGTCCCTTCTCGCCGCGCGTGCCGTCCGGCGCGAGCAGGTGGAACATGCCCCCGTCCGCATCCTGCGCTTCCGCGAGCAGACGGTCGATCGTCGCCAGCGCGACGGCGCGGTATTCGACCCGGTGCGGATCGTCGAGGAGTGTGACGCTGGCGAGGAGCATGGAAGAGGCCATCCGCGCCGACCAGTTCGTGTAGATGCGCGGGTCCACGGACGGCGCGGTCTCCGTCGCGCGTCCGGCGGCATCGCGCCGGTAATACTCCTCGTCCGCGTCCTGGCTGCCCCGGATGCCGCCCGCCGGGTCCACGAGCGTGGCGAGCACGTAGCGCAGCACATCGTGCGCGACGCCGCCGTACTTCGGGATGCCAAAGACCATCGCCGCGTGGAGGTAGGTGCGGATCAGCGCCGCATTGGATTCGCTCATCTTCTCGAAATGCGGTGTCTGCCAGGCGCGGTCGGTGCTGTAGCGGAAGAAGCCGCCCGCGACGCGGTCGTACATGCCGCGTTCCGCCATGCCGTCTAGCGTGCGGCACGCCATCTCCTGCCAGAAGGGGTCGCGCGTCTGCGAGAACGAGGCGATCAGGAGGTCGAGCGCCTCCGGATGGGGGAACTTGGTGCTGAAGCCGAAGCCGCCGTTCCGACCGTCGTACTGGCGCTCCATCTGCTCGAGCACGACAAAAGCCGCCTGCTCCGGCACCGTCTTGATGGCCGACCCCTGACGCCGCTCCCGCTCCTCCGCGAGCGCAACCGCCACTTTCTGCGCGATCTCCTCCCGGTTCGCTCGGTAGTAGTCGGCCAATTCGCGCAGGATGCCGAGCATCTGCTCCTGCGGCAGGTAGGTCGCGCCGTGCAGCACATGACCGGCGGGCGTGAGGAAGACGGTGGTGGGCCAGCCCCCCTGGTTGTAGCGCTCGTTGATGTCCGGGCGCAGGTCATTATCGACGCGGATCGGCACGTAGCGCTCGTTGATCAGCGCGGCGACCTCGGGGTCGTCGTACGTGGTGTGATCCATCATATGGCACCAGTGGCACCAGACGGCGCTGATCGAGAGGAGGACTGGCTTCTCCTCCGCCTGCGCGCGGGCGAATGCCGCGTCTCCCCATTCCTGCCATGCCACGGCGCTCGTTGATTCGTGCATCGCCATTGTCGTGATTGCTCGCTTTCTCCCGTAGTGGTTATCGCTCAGGGAAGGATACCACGGCGACGAACGCGGCCTCGCGGGGGAATCGCGGAAGAGTGCCCGCTGCGCTCCCTGGTGTGGTATAGAATCAGGGCAACAATCACGCGGTGGCACACGAATCACGATGCGTTAGGGGCGAGGGAGCGACATGGATACACAATCTTCTGACCGGCGGCCGACGCTTGGCGTCCTTGTGTCGCTGCGACCTTCCGGGCTTGGTGCGGATGTTGACGCGATCGTCGGGGAGTTTGCCGACCGGGTGATGCGCGCGCTCAACGTGGCCGGTGGCGTGCCCACCCTGATCGATATCGCCGCCGACACGCGCCCCGACCCTGAGCAGTTAGCCGACCGGTTTGCGGGACTGGTGATCCTCGGGGGCGCCGATGTCGACCCCGCGTTCTATGGGGAGTCTCGGCACCCCGCCACCTACGGCGTGGACACGGACGCGGATCGCTACGAGATCGTCGCGGCGCGCGGCGCGCTCGATGACGGCACACCGATGGTCGGCGTCTGCCGCGGCATGCAGATCCTCAATGTGGCCTGCGGTGGCACCCTCATGCAGGACCTGGGCGAGGAGACGCCGCACCATGGCCCGCCGAGGGCGATCATGGTGACCCAGCGCGTGCATGTCGTGCCCGGCTCGCGGCTGCACCATATCCTGGGCCGGGCCGAGGTCGATGTGCGGACCGGGAACCATCAGGCCGTGCGGGATGTGGCGGAGGGCTTTCGGGTCGTCGCTCGCGCGGATGACGGCGTGATCGAGGCGATCGAGCACGCGACCGTCTGGGCAGTCGGCGTCCAATGGCATCCGGAGGACCCGCTCGCCGATGCCGACGACCTCGCCGCGATCGCGGTGGCCCTGGTCGCGCAAGCAGCAGCCCGCAGTCAGGTGGAAGTAGCGAGTAACGAGACGGGAGCCTAGCCCCTCGTTACTCGTTACTCGCTACTCGTTTAGTCGGCGGCGGGGGAGATAGCGTGCGGCAGGTCGGGGGTGAGGTAGGGGCAAGAGATAGCGACGAGCATGCGGAGGGCATCGTCCGCATTGCCGTCGATAACGGCGGCGGCGGCGAAGGTATGCCCGCCGCCGCCAAGCGCCTTCGCGATGGTGTCCACCGGTGCGTTACCGGAGGCGCGCAGGATGACGCGCGTGCGGTTGTCCGGGAATTCGAGCAGGGCAGCGCCGATCTCCGCGCCCTCGACGGTGGCGGCGTGATCCGCGAAGCCGGGGACATCCTCCACCGCGAGGCCGTACCGCGCGAACTGCTCCTGGGTCACCGTCATCACGGCCATGTGCCCGTCGCAGGTCACTTGGATACCCTGCAACGCCTCACCCAAGAGGCGAATTGACGCGACCGATGTCGCCTCGTACATCTCAGCATAGAGCCGTCGCTCGTCCGCGCCACGATCGGCGAGATCGGCGACGGTGCGGTGTGCCTCGGCGTTGGTGTTCGGGAAGCGGAAGGAGGCGGTGTCGGTGACGATGCCGAGATAGAGCCAGCCCGCTTCTTCGGGTGTGACGTCGTGCGCAAGGAGCAGGATCAGTTGGTAGACGAGCACCGCCGTCGCCGTCGCCTGCGCGTCGAGCACCGGCACGTCGATCGCGATAGCGGCGTGCGGGTGATGATCGAGGCAGACAATCGTGCATTGTTTCGCGGCGTGGCGGGCGGCGATTGCTTTCCCCGGCGTGCCGACCCGATCCCAGCCCGAACTCGTATCGAGCACCACGGCGACATCCGCCTCCGGGAGCGGATCGTCCGGGCCGTAGACCGTCGCCTTCGCCGCGCGATCCATGTACCGATAGCGCGCCGGTACGGTGCAGCCGAGCGCGATCTGCGCCGGGATGCCGATCCGTTCCAGCGCGGAGGCGAGCGCGAGCGCGGACCCGAGCCCATCCGGGTCCGCGCCGAGATGCGTCGTAATCAAGACCGACCGCGCCCCGCGCAGGCAGGCGACCGCCCGCCGCAATGCGGCACGGCGCGTCAAGCCAACAATCGGCGCGGTGCCCCGTACAGACATGCGCAGTTTCCCTCGTAGAAAGTCCCGGCGATCACCGTCATGTTGAGCATTCACGCCCGACGCATACGCAACTGTCATGCCAAGGGGAGCGAAGGACTAGGACTAAGGGCTAAGTATAGCAGGCGCGTAAAGAGGTCAGTAGCGAGTAACGAGTAACGAGCGATCGCGCAGTCCCCTCTCGTTACTCGTTACTCGCTACTCGTTACTGTTACTCGGTACTTTTCCTCGGCGATAGCCGCTCCGTGGGCGCGTGCCGACGGTGAAGCGACCGATGGGGGCGGGCGGCGGCGGTGCGGGCGTGGGGTTGGCGGTCGGTGTCCAGGTTACGCCGCCGCAAATGCCCTTCGGTCGCGCGACATCCCATGCCCAGCCGAGCGCCTCATCGCAATCCGGCAGGCTGGCGACGCGTCGGGCGGTGCGCCATGCCGTCACCTCGCCAGAGAGGTCGGCGACCAGCAGCGCCATCACCTCCGGTGCGATTTCCGGCAAGAGGCAGGCGCGCACATGCCCGTCGTCGCGCAGCACGGGGAAGGGGAGCGCGGGCAGTAAAATCGTGCCCACGCTCGCGGGCACGATGACAATTACCTCGGTATGCAGCCAGGCCAGTTCCTCGCGGCGCGCGGCGAATGATTGGAGATAGGTGGCGGCGTCCGCATCATCCGGCGAGAGGAAGAGCAGGATGGCGTGCCGCCGCCCGCGCAGTTTCGCCGTATTGAAGGGCTTCCCGCCCTGGTCGGGCAACATGAAGGGCGGCACAACGGTGAGCGGCGGCGCGGTGGTCATCATCCTCTTGGCTCCTTGATGCGTGCGACTCGCGCTATTGTACCGCGGCATCGCGCGCGGCGTGTAGCAAGGGAGAGACAATGCGCGGGATAAGGAACCACTGGAGCAGCCCGCAGGCGGGACCGGCCCGCGACCAGTCGTCGATGTCGAGCGCGATGCAGGCGAGGCCCGCCGTGGGCAGGCGGAGCATCGCCTCCGCGTCCTCACCGCCCGTCAGCAGGCAGACGAGTTCTTCCAGCCCCGGATTGTGCCCGACGAGCAGGGCGGTCGCCGTCTCGTCCGCGCACTCGCGCACGACAGCGAGCAGCGTATCCACGGATGCGCCGTACAGGTCCGGCTCCTCGATGATTTCACCGCCATATCCCATCGCCGCCGCGACCAGCCGCGTGGTGTCGCGGGCGCGCACGGCGGTCGAGGTGACGATGCAATCCAGGATCAGGCCGAGCGCGGCGAGGGCCGTACCCATCCGGGGTGCGTCCGCTTCCCCACGCGGAGCGAGCGGGCGGTCGTGATCGCGGAGCGCGCTGTTGCTCCGATCCGATTTCGCATGTCGCAAGACGAGAAACGTTTTCATCTCTTTCCCTCACCCCGCATGTCTAAATCCCGCCGCCTGCATCGTCAGCGGCTCGCCCTCGCGGAGAGTGTGCGCCGCGATCACTTCGGCGACGACGAGGAGCGAATCGCCTGCTTCCATCGTGGCGGTGATGCGGCATTCGAGCGCGCCGAGGGTGCCGTCGATGAGGGGGCAGCCGGTGGCATCGCCCGGCGTCCAGGCGACGCCCGCGAATTTGTCCGGTACTTTCGCACTATGTCGCCCGAGCAGGGCCGCCGGTTCCCGCTGATCTGCCGCGAAGACGCAGAGGGCGAACCGCCCCGTCCGCATGGCGATCGCCCGTGTGCGGCTCTCCCGTTCCATGCTCACCGCGATCACCGGCGGCGCGAACGAGACTTGCGTCGCCCAATTCACCGTCATCGCCGCTGCATCGTCGCCATCCCGCGCGGTGACAGCGTATAGCCCGTAGGTAAAGAGCCGGAGCATCTGCTTCTTCGCTGCGTCGTCCATCGCCCTAACCCCCCTGTCTCCTTCCCCTCAGGGGAAGGGGGAGCAAGTCACGCGCTGATTGCACTGCAAGTGTACGATAGGCGTCAGTGATCCGCATTTCTCCCCCTTCCCTCGGAGGGTTCAGGGGCGGACAGTTTGACAAAGTGCGGACAAGGATTGCGCCTCATGCCAGCGATCATACCAACTCGGCGCATTGATCTGCGGCAGATGCCACCGCATCCGGCGCCGTGTGCGTCGTCCATAGAGGCATGCCCGCAACGCGGTCAACCCGAGGGTGAACAGACTTTCTCGCGCGTGGCGCGGTTGCGGCGACCTGCCGCGCCGCTGCCGCGCCGCCAGCCGTCGCAGCCATCGCTGGGCTTCCGCCACGCCCAGGCACAGGGCGAGCAAACTCGCCCAGGCCATCGCCAGCAGCAGCACCGCGTGATGCGCCAATCCCTGCACCCGGCTTTCCTCCCACTGCCATCCCCGCGTCTTGTCGCTGCGGAACCCCGGCTCGATCCAGAAGCGACGCGCGTACGTCTCGAGGACCTGCCAGCGGGCCGCGCCGTCGGTGATCACCACCAGCGCCTCCTTTTCTCCCGCGCCCCAGCAGGCGACAAGCCGTATCCGCCGCCAACCAGCCTGCTTGAGCATCCAGCCTCCCCCCTTCCACTGCTGCCCCGCCCCCCCGACCCGCCGGGCGAGATAGTCCTTGAGCGCCCACTCCCGTCCGTGCCTGTCGCGGAAGCGGTGGCTGCCGGTCGTGGTGGTGCGGATCGCCCAGTGCCAGCCATAGGCGGTGAGCCGATCAAGGAAGGGGGCGATGGCGTAGAAGCGATCCGCAACGATCCAGATGGGGAGGTCGGCGGGCAGCAGGGTGGCGAGGCGGGCGAGCACCGCATCGACCATCGCCCAATACGCCCCTTCCGGCAAGGGGACGTTCTGTTCCCAGATTGTCCAGACGAGCGGCACGGCGTTCCCCCAGTAGGGCAGGCTGGCGCGGAAGAGGTGGAGGAGATCTTCCTTGCTGCCCTCATCAATCGCCACGATGATCCGCCCTTTATGGGCGACCGACGGCCAGGCGATGACCGAGCGGAGCAGCGGCTGGTAGCACTCTTCAGCGATGAGCAACGGATCACTGAGGGTGCGGCGTAGGCGACGCCCGATGTGTTCGGCGGTGAGGGCGGCGGTGAGGTTGAGGGCGAAGAGTTCGGCGGCGATGCGGGCGAGGACGGTGGACTGGGCGGCGACGAGCCCGGTGACGAGCAGGGCGAGGCGGCGCACCGAGGGGAGCGGCAACCGCGCCGGGGCGGTCGTGGCCTGAATGCGTTGGCTGATGGTGTGATAGAGTGGGAGCGAGGCGGACATGGAACAACCTCCTGCGACAGGGTGGATTCGGCATCCGTACTGTAGCAAGAGCGACCCATCTCCGCCTCATTCTCTCGTCAATCGAGAAACTGTCCGCCCCTGAACCCTCGGAGGGAAGGGGGCCGGGGGGTTAGGACGAATGAATCTCTGTATGGTCGGCTACGGTACGATTGCGAAGGCGCATACGAAGGCGTTCCGGGACGAGGGGATGACGCTCGATACTGTCGTTGGGCGGGTGCCGGAGCGGGCGGCGAAATTTGCTGCCGAGCAAGGGTACGCGCGGCACACGACTGACCTGGTGGAAGCGCTGGCGCGGCCCGAGATCGATATCGTCGCCATCTGCTCACCGAGTGAGGCGCACGCGGCGCAGACCGAGCAGGCGTTGATGGCGGACAAGCATGTGCTGGTGGAGATTCCGCTGGCGATGTCCTACACCGAGGGGAGGCTGCTTGCCGGCCTCGCGCGCGAGCGGAGCAGGACGCTGATGGTCTGCCACACGCACCGCTATCGCAGCCAGACACAGGAGGCGAAGCGACGCATCCTCGCGGGCGAGTTGACGCTGCACCATGTCATCAGCCGCTACGTCTTCTTCCGGCGCGAGAACCGCGACCTGACGGGCAAGGCGCGCTCGTGGACGGACAACCTGCTCTGGCACCACGGCTGCCACGCGACCGACCTCTGCCTCTGGCTGCTCGGCGTCACCGATGTCGCGGGCCTCGACGTGTCCGCGCAGATCGCCATGCCCGATCAGAAGATGCAGTCATTCCTCGATTTGACCGTTCTCGTGCGCACGCCGCAGGATCAGTTGGTCTCGGTCAATATGTCCTACAACTCGCACCTGAGCATCTACGATTACCTGCTGATCGGGCGGGAGGAGTCGCTCGTCTTGCCCGGTCAGGGACCCGATCCGGTGAACGGCGTCGCGGCGCAGGATCACGACTTCCTCGCCGCCGTGCGCGAGAGCAGCGAGCCCGCGATCAGCGCCGAGTCCGTCCTCCCCGCTCTCTGGGTTCTCCAGCAGGCCCAGGACCACTACGACGCCTGGCTCCAACACCAGCCCGGCGCCCTCCACCCCATCGCGCCTTGAAGAAATTTGAACCACAGAGGCACAGAGGACACAGAGGAGAGAAAGAGGAGGGGAGATCCTTCTTTTAATTCTTCTCCTCTGTGCTTTCTCTGAGTCCTCTGTGCCTCTGTGGTTCAATCCTCCCTGTCCCAGGCGGCGCGGAGTTTGCGTTGGGAGGCGAGCAGGTAGTCGGCGTCGTCGGAGAAGACTTCCAGGGTGATGGTGCCGTCGTAGCCGGTGCGCTTCAGCGCGCGGACGAGGCGCTTCCAGTCGAGACGACCCGCGCCGAGGGGGAGATGATCGTCGGCGCGGCCGCTATTATCGGAAAGGTGAACGTGGACGAGCCGCTCCCCGAAGGTTGTCAGGTACTCGTGCGTGTGGTTGCCGCGCACCTGCGCGTGGGCGATGTCGAGGTGGAAGCCGATCGTCGGGTGCGCGTCCAGCAGTGCGCGGAGGTCGGCGACGGTGGCGAAGCGCTCGGGGATGTTCTCGACCATCAGCCGTAGGCCATGTGCCTGTGCGGACTCCGCCAGCCGCGCGAAGGCGGCGACGTTCCACGCCAGAATCTGCTCCGTGCCGATGCCGACCGTCCGCCGCCCGCCATCGGGATGGACATTGACGAGCGCGACGCTCGCCGTGACGAAATGAGGGAATGCGCTCTCGACCTCCGCGATGGCCGCCTCGCGCAACCGGGGCACGGGAGAGGCAAAGGGCAAGTACCACGCCGTGTGCCCGACGACGTCCAGCCCGGTTGCGTCCAGCGCGGCCCGGATCGCGCCCGCATCCACGACATCCGCGCCCGTCTTCGGGTGCTCCAATGTCAGATCGATGAACTGGAAGCCGTGCTCGGCGGCCCAGGCAATATCCCGCAGGGGATCGCGCGATGGATTGTTCATCATGCCGATCTGCAACTGAGACCCCATCCCCGCCTCCCTCTATCATTTAAGGGGAGCGATCCGTGTTGAACTACTCGGTGGCCGGATGCGCGTGGTATGTGCTCAGGACGAGTGGGGCGTATTCGGGATGCCTGCGGATATAGCTGGCGAAGAAGGGGCATTGCGGGATCACGGTCAGCTGCTGCGCCTGCGCCTGTTCGAGCGCGGTGCGCGCAAGGCTACTCGCGATCCTCCGTCCTTCGAGCAGTTTGGGCACTTCTGTGTGGGTGAAGGTGATCGTGTCGCCCACGCGCCGATATTCGGCGACTGCAAGATAGTCGCCAATCCGCGCTTCGAATCGATGCGCGGCTTTATTCTCTTCCACCCGTACGGTCTCGTCTTTTTGATCCATCGCTCTTTTCTCCCAACCATCCGATCTCACTCGTAAAAAGGAATGCTCCCTTCCCATGTTGGGAAGGGAGCAAGGGATAAGGCAGTTAGGACTTCGCCGTCGCGAGCATTTCTTCGTCCGCCGGATAATCGGCGTAGCGCTCGGAGGATTCGAGGCGTGGCGCGCCCAGCCAGCGCTCGGCATCCATCGCGGCCCGGCAGCCGTCGCCCGCCGCCGTGACTGCCTGGCGGTAGTGGTGGTCCCAGACATCGCCCGCCACGAAGAGACCGGGCACGACCGTCTGCGTCGAATTCGGCAGCCGCACCGCCGTGCCATACTCGGAGAGCGGGATGATGCCCTCGACGAGCCGCACCGTCGGGTTGTGGCCGATGGCGACGAAAACGCCCTCCGCCGGGATCGTCTCGGTGCCGCCGTCGGGCTTCTGGACGGTCAGGCCGGTGACCTTCTTCTCGCCCTCGACATTGACCGGCACGCGGGAGAGCGCGAACGAGACGTTCGGCTGCTCCTTGACGCGGTTGACCATCGCCTGCGTCGCCCGGAGCGTGTCGCGCCGGTGGACGACCGTGACGTGGTTGACCAGTTTCGCGAGATGCAGCGTCTCCTCCATCGCCGTGTCGCCGCCGCCGACGATCAGGACATCCTTGCCACGGAAGAATGCGCCGTCGCAGGTCGCGCACGAGGAGACGCCGCCCGCGCGCAGCCGCTCCTCGTTCGGGATGCCGAGCCACTTCGGCTCCGACCCGCTGGCGAGAATGACCGCCCGCGCGACGATTTCCTCGCCGTTCATCGTCTTGATCGTGTGCGGCGGGTGCGCGCCGGGGATCAGTTGCTCGACTTCATCATCGAGCACGACCGCGCCCTGCGCTTCCGCCTGCTCGCGCATCTTCTGCATCAGTTCCGGCCCCTCGACGCCCTCGGGGAAGCCGGGGTAGTTGTCCACGCGGCCGGTGAACATCAACTGCCCGCCCCAGGCGTACCCCGCGATGACGTGCGCCGTCAGCCCCGCGCGCACCGCGTAAATCGCCGCCGTCAATCCCGCCGGCCCGCTGCCAATAATCGCGATATCCGTATTAATCGTTGCCACACCAAGCCTCCTGATTCGTGCGGTTCGGCGCGACCGCTTCCGCACCCTGCACCATGCACGGTCACGCTGTTCCTACTACGATACAACACCGTGCGATTCCCGTCATTCCCGGCGGTGCGAAAATACGTAGCACAGAGGACACAGAGGACACAGAGAACACAAAGAGGGAAAAGGTAAGGAATCTTCTCAGTGTCCTCTGTGCCCTCTGTGTTTATCCCCGGTTTCTCTTCATCCCGCCGCGTGGCGGAGGATATGGGGCATCAGGCGGGCGATGCGGGCCATGAAGGCGACATCGTGGACGCGAATGATGCTCGCGCCCTGGGCGATGCCGTGGGTGACCGCCGCCGCCGTCTCGGGCAGGAGGTCATGCACCGTGCCGCCGACGGTGTCGGAGAGGTAGTTCTTGCGGCTGGTGGCGAGCAGGATGGGCAGGCCGAAGGAGCGCAACTCCGCAAAGCGGTGCATCACTTCGAGGTCATGCGGCGCTTCCTTGCCGAAGCCGAGGCCAGGGTCGATGACGATCTTCTCCCGCGCCACGCCGACGTTCACTGCCCGCCCGATCCGCTCGTGGAGGAAGCCCGTTACCTCGTCCATCACGCTCTCGTAATCGGTCTCCCACTGCATCTCTTTCGGCCTGCCGCGCAGGTGCATGATGCCGAGCAGCGCACCCGCCTCCGCCGCAAGGCGCGCCATGCCGTCGCCCTCGTCGCCCCCGCCGCCAATGTCGTTGATGTAGACCGCGCCCGCCTCGACCGCACCGCGCGCCACGCCGACGCGGAAGGTGTCCACCGCCAGTGGCAGATCGATCTCATCGCGCAGCCGTTCCAGGAGCGGCACGATGCGGGCGAGTTCTTCGTCCACGGAGATGACCGTACCCGGCTGCGCGGACTGCCCGCCGACCTCGATCATCGTCGCGCCCTGCGCGGCCATCTCGTGGGCGCGGCGTAGCGCGTCATCGAACCGGAAATACTTCCCCGCGTCGGAGAACGAATCGGGCGTCGCATTGAGAATGCCCATCACGACCACGCGGTTCGCCCAATCGAATCTGTGCTTCCCGACCGTGACGGTCGCCGGTGCGGCTCGATGCCGTTTGACAGCCAGATTTATTGCTGTGCCTACCGCCTTCATATCTTGGTCAGAGCCGCAATCGAACGCCCGTGTGAGGCAGGAGATTCCTAAGGGCGTTCCTGTCACCAGCAGCGTCGTTTGCTCCGATGGCGAGATAGCGACATGCGATTCCTCGTTTTCCCACCCTTCTACTCGCTTTGCCGTTTCTTGCGCGACGCCGTCAATCTGCACCGTCACGAAGCCGAGGTGAGCGAAGAGGGCGTCGCCGCCACGATTCCGCATGCCAAGTCGGCGGGTTTCCGTCCAATATTCCCGGCTCTGGTGAAGGGCAAGGACACGGGCGGAATAGCGTGGATGGGTAGATGAGTCAGGAGACATGTTAATGGTGATCGATGGTGTTGGTGCATCGACAATAAAAGTCCGGCCTTGCTTCATTTCCGGCGTGAAGTAGGCCCAGCGGGCAGGCGCGAGGAAATGCTTGATCTCGTCGGCGGGGCCGAGGGCGGCGCGCAAATCCGCGATGCTCTTGCCGGTGGGAGGATGCACCCACGTCCCGGCGATCTCCGCGAGTGGGACGAGGACGAAGGCGCGTTCCGGCAGGCCCAGGTGCGGCACATGCAAGCCCAGTTCGTTGATGACACAGCCGCCGTAGAGCGCGATGTCGATGTCCACCGGGCGCGGGCCGTTGCGGAACGTTTGTTGGCGGCCGAGGTCATGCTCGATCTGCTTGACGAGGGCGAGGAGGTCGTGCGGCGCGAGCGTTGTCCGGCCCCGTACCGCGCCGTTGAGAAAGGGCGGCTGATCGGTGTAGCCCCACGGCGGCGTCTCGTAGAGCGAGGAGACGGCGTCCACCTGCACGCCGCCCGCCACGAGCTGCCGCACGGCGTCGCGCAGTGTCGCGGCCCGGTCGCCGAGGTTGCCCCCGATGGCGAGGGCGATAGGAACGGCGGTATCACACGGCGGGACGCTCAATTCGCACCGCCGCAGGAGCCGCTGCGCGGGATCGCCCGCAACGCGGCGTGAGTGTCGTTCGGTGCGACCGGCATGGTGAAACGATCCTCTCCGATGCGTGACGAACGGCACTGTCCGCCACGGGTTGGCCGCGAACATCCTGGGTCGCGGTGCGGCTTCTCCACGGATCGCAGGGGGAGAGAAGGGGAAGATCAGCCACCCATCACGACCCGATGACCTTCCTCTTTGCAGACCTGGTGCCAACCGTGATCCATGCCGCGCTCTTGAGAACACTCCGCACCGCCGCGCTATTCCGAAGAGCGCGACGCATCCGGGCGTCCTCTTCTCTCTACGCTGAAACCGGGTGGGCGGATGACGCCCTAACCCCTAGCCCCTTCCCGACACGGGAAGGGGCTAGGGATTAGGCTCTTAACGGTATACTAGCCTCCGATGAGCGAATGGCGAGGAAGGGGAAGAACGCATGGAGGCACCGACGCTGCACGATATCGAGGAAGCGCGCGAGCGGATCGCGGGCAAGGTCCACCGGACGCCAATGCTGACCTCGCAGACGCTCGGCGAGCGCCTGGGTGTGGAGATATATATCAAGGCGGAACTGTTCCAGAAAACCGGTTCCTTCAAGGCGCGCGGCGCGTACAACAACATCGCGCAGCTCTCCGACGACGAGAAGGCGCGCGGTATCATCACCGTCTCGTCCGGCAATCACGCGGGCGCGACAGCCTGGGCGGCGCGGGCGGCGGGTGTCCCGGCGACGGTGGTCATGGCGGAGTCGGCGAGCCCGGTCAAGGTCGCGGCGTGCCGGGGCTACGGCGCGGAGGTCGTCCTGCACGGCGCGACCGCCACGGAAGCGTTCGCGGAGATGTACCGGCTGGCAGAGGAGCGCCATCTGACCTTCATCCACCCCTTCGATTCGGACCGCACCCTCGCGGGCACGGGCACCATCGGGCTGGAAATCCTCGAAGACGTACCGGATGTCGACACAGTCGTCGCCGGCATCGGCGGTGGCGGCTTGATCGGCGGCGTCGCGACGGCCATCGGTTTGGCGAAGCCCTCCGCCCGTGTGAGCGGCGTCGAGCCGACCGGCGCGGACGCGATGACCCGCAGCCTCGCGGCGGGCGAGGTCGTCCACCTCGACCACGTCGAGACGATTGCCGACGGCCTCGCGCCCCCCTTTGTCGGCGCATTGCCGCTGGCGGCGGTACGCCGGTACGTCGAGCAGGTTGTGACGCTCACCGACGACGAGATCAAGGAGGGGATGCGCTTCCTAATTGAGCGGTGCAAGCTCGTCGTCGAACCGGCAGGCGCGGCGGCCACGGCGGCCATCCTGCTCGGCAAAGTCACCCTCCGCCCCGGCGAGAAAGTCGTCCTCGTCGTCAGCGGCGGCAACATCGACATCCCGACGCTGAAGAAATACCTCTAGCGGATGGAAGTCGAGGAGTTTCAGCGCATCCTCTCCGCAGGATTGGGCCGCGCCATCCTTTACTTGCGCGACCATGATGCAACGCCATATCGTACGGTCATTCTCCATGATTGCATCCAAGGCGGCGGTTATGACCGTCAGGTCGAGGGTAGTCGTGCGGAGTGGCTGTTTGAACTCATCCAGTTGACGAACGAGCAGCAATGGTATCGGGATCGTATCATCGCTGCGTTTATCGCCTCACCCGATGAAGAGGAATACGACACACATCAACTGTTTGAGTTCGCGTGGCTCTTCGCCGAACATGGCGATGCAGAGGCCCGGCACGCGATATATACGACATTCGCGCGCAGTGTCGCTGAGCGCGACGATGATACGGGCGCGGGCGAGTTAGTCGAACTTGATGGTCTTGAAGGGTTCGTCTTCGTTGCGGACTGTTTGGGCCGACGCTTGCCGATGAATCCAGATTCCTGGACCTCTGATTTAGCGCTCTCATTGCTTGAAAAGAGGCTTGGCGAAGGCGAGGCGACTGAGGCGGTACAGCGCGCCGCGACCGAGAATCCCGCCGTGGCGGGGTATCTTTCCGCAGTTCGCCAAAGACGGGCCAGGTATGTGGAAGGCGGTCGTCGCTCCCAACGAATCCTGAATTACGATGAAATCAAAGAGATAATTCGCGATCCGAATGCGGCGCGTCGGACCGTCACGCTCCTCCGGTGGGGTCAAAAAGCACCCGATAACGACGTGATCCGCGCCGCCCATGATTTCCTGCAGGAAGAAGACCTAAGCCGCCTATACGGATACGTGACTGTCTTCACAAAGCGAGCGTTCCCACTCACGCCGGAGAAGCTGATCGCGCTGGCATGTAGTGCCCTCGACCGACCCTATGAGGCGCGGACAGCGGACATCAATGCAAGAGTAGCATTACGGTCGTGGAATGTTCTGCAACTGGTACGGCATCCATCCGTGCGTGCGTTTTCCCTTCAATCACTACAATCGGTCCATTGGGCGGATCGGGCCGTAGGGCTGCTGATGAGCAACTACGTCGAAGGCGATCAGCTGCTCATCGAGGAATGCCTGACACGACATCAAGACAGCGAATGGGTTCACGATGTTGGCTTCGATGCCTTGAAGGTGTTTGGTGTAAATCCCACGCCCGATAGCGTCGCCATCTTGCAAATGATCTACGAACGCACGCCATGCTCGGTCTGTCGCGGTCGGTGTGTCGAGCAATTGATCGCCTTGGGGCAGCTACCTGCATGGATGGCGGAAGAATGCCGCCTCGACGCCAACGAGGCAATCCGCGAACGTGTAGCCAAGTATCTTGGGAACAACAACTCATCTGCCTGAATCCGATTGCCTCTCTCGCACGGCAGATTAGAGCGGGTACCCTCAGGGCAGATGGGGCCTTATCCCGGCACGTCCACGATGACGTTTTGTCGCTCGACGGAGACGTCATAGGTTTCCGCGATGTAGGGGCCGGGCGCGAGACCGGGGGTGGGGGGCGCGTCGGTGGTGGTGACGGCGCTGTCCGGCTCGACGGTCACCTCATAGCGGCGGACACGCACTTTCGTGGGGTCGAACCACGACTGGCCGGTGCGGATATCGAACTCCCAGCCGTGCCACGGGCAGCGGAGAATTTCACCCTGGCGGCTGTAGGTGTATTCGCCCGGCGTCTCCGCAATGACGAAGCCCGAGATGCGCCCTGTGCAGAGCGGCCCGCCTTGATGCGGGCAACTGTTGCGCAGCGCGAAGAACTCCCCGCCGATATTGAAGACACCGATGGAGCGCCCGGCAACATTGACAATCTTGTGCCTACCGGGCGGGATTTCCTCGATGGTGGCGACGATGTGCTTGATGGCCCTAACCCCTGCCCCTTCCCCACCCGTGGAAGGGGTTGATTGATACGATTGCCGAGCCCATCCCCCATTGGCCGGGTGCTTCCACTGTTCTCCCCTTCCCCCGTGGGGAAGGGGTCGGGGGTTAGGGCAGTCGATACAGCCGCTTCGCGTTGCCCGCCATGATTGCCTGCTCGACAGCGGGGGCGAGGCGGGCGGGGATCGCCTGGTCGGGCGCGTCGAAGTCCCAGTGCGGGTAGTCGGTGGCGAACATCAGGTGGTCATTCATGCCGAGATGGTCGAGCAGTTGGAGGAAATGCGCTGGCTTTTCCGGCTCCTCCATCGGCTGCGTCGTCGACCAGACGTGCTGGCGGATTTGTTCAGAGGGGGCGCGTTTGATCTCCGGCACTTCCTGCTTGAGCCGCTTCCAGGCATTGTCCAGCCGCCACATCAGCGGGGCGAGCCAGGCGAAGCCGCCCTCGATCAGGACGATATTGAGGCCGGGGAAGCGCTCGAAGACGCCCTCGCAGACGAAACTGGCCACCTGCGCCTGGAAGACTTGCGAGGTGCCGCCGTGATCCTCCAGATAGAAGGAGGGCCAGCCCGCGCCGGTGTACGGGTTGCCGCCCGCGCCGCCGAAGTGGATGCCGACGGGCAGGTTGTTCCGCTCCGCCGCCTCGTAAATCTTCCAGAAGCGTCGCTTGCCGAGCGGCTCGCGCGAGCGAATCAGCATCAGCACCTGCACGAAGCGGGGATCGCGCGCCGCCCGGTCGATCTCCGCCGCCGCGAGGTCGCCGTCCTCGTAGGGAATGACGATGGACCCCTTCAGGCGCGGCTCCGGCTCCAGCCACTCCGCGACCTGCCATTCGTTGACGGCGGTGGCGAGCGCGGCGGTGTATTCGACATACGGCCCCTGGATGCCGACGAGCGGGTTGCAGACGCCGTACTCCATATCCCACGCATCGAGCAGTTGCTCGCGGAGGAAGGGGAGGTCCGCGCCGGGCGGCAGGCCGGAGGGCGGCCACGCATCGGTGCGCGCGGCGTTCGGGTTGGCGCGCGGGTAGGCGCTGCCGGTGTAGGTGCGCATCCCGAACTGCTCGTGATAGCGCCGCCATCGCTCGGGTAGATAGGGATAGAGGTCCTTATCGGAACTGACGGCATTGTGGATGTCGCCATCCACCACCTGCGTCTTCGTCCGCGCTCGCGTCGTCTCTCGGGTTAGGGTCTGCGCCACGGCGTCCCTCCTTGTCGATCAGCGTCCTGTAGGGATTATCGCACGATTAATCCTCACCCCCAACCCCTCTCCATCGCAGAGAGATCAGGGTACGCGTTAGTTTCGTATAGCGATGGAGAGGGGAGAAATCCGTAGAGCATTGCTCCCCTCTTGCTCCCCCTCTCCATCGCAATGGAGAGGGGGCCGGGGGGTGAGGTTCTTACCCCAGCCGATAAAACGCCCGCGCGTTCTCCGCCATCACTTTGCGGGCGGTACTTTCCGGCAGCAGACTCGTCGGGAATGCTTCTTCCGGCGTGTCGAAGTGCCAGTGGGGGTAGTCGGTCGAGAACATCAGCACGTCGTCCGAGCCGATCTGATCGAGGACGTGCAGGAATTGCTCTCCGGTCGGCGGCGCATCGAGCGGTTGGGTGGTGAAGCGGACGCGCTCGCGGATATAGTCGGAGGGCGGGCGGCGCACCCAGGGCACCTCACGCCGCAGCCCTTTCCACTCCTTGTCGAACCGCCACATCAACGACGGCACCCACGTAAAGCCGCCCTCGATGATGGCGACCCGGAGCGTCGGGAACCGGTCGAACGCGCCCTCGACGATCAGGCTGACGAGTTGCGATTGGAAGAGTTGCGCCATGCCGACCTGTTCTTCGATGTAGGTGGATGGCCAGCCGGCGGCGGAGGGTGGATTGCCGGGAGCGCCGCCGTAGTGGAGGCCGATGGCGAGGTCGTGGCGCGTGGCGGCGTCGTAGATCGGGTGATAGCGGCGGTTGCCGTAGGGGTCGTTGGAATGCACCGGCAGATAGACCTGCACGAAACCGGGGTGGTCGCCGACACGGTCGATCTCGCGCGCCGCCATCTCCGGCTGCTGGCTCGGCACGAGGATCGAGGCGCGTATCCGCGCATCCTTCTCCAGCCATTCGGCGATGTGCCAGTCATTGACGGCGCTGGCGAGGGCCGCCGCCGCGTCGGGGTTGTGGACACTCTCCACACTGTAGGTGTTGTTGAGGATCGCGTACTCGGCCCGCCACGGATCGAGCACCCGCTCCTGAATGAGCGCCAGTTTCGACCCCGGCGCGATGCCGTCCGTCCGCCGCGCGTCGGGCCGGACGGTCGTCGGCGCATTCTTCGGGTACGGGTCCTCGGCCGGCCCCTTGAAGGCGGACTGGGTGATGTACTCCTTCCAGAAGTCCGACAGATACGGGAAGAGCACTCCCACCGACGCAATGACGCTATGCACGTCTGCATCGATAACGGGGAAGGACTGAGGACTGAGGACTGAGGACTGAGTGCGCTGCGCCTCAACCATCACACGCTCCCTTCTCAATATTTCTTCTCATTCCCTATTTGCGTTCTTTGCGTTCTTTGCGTCTCTGCGGTTCTCCCCGGTTTCAGCCCCCGTTTACCGGCACGCGCGGTGCAGCATTCGTTTGAAGGCAGCGCCGTCAGAGGCGAGGCCGACGGTGACGTTCGGCGGCTTGCCGAGGGTGGCGAAGCGGTCGACAACCGTCTCGCCGCGCGTCAGTTCGCTCATCGTCTCGACATCGACATGGAAGAAGCCGGAGCGGGTCATGATCGTGCTATCCAATGCAATGGCGACGGTGATCGGGTCCGGCAGATTCATGCCCGGCGTCTCGATCAGCGGGGCGGTGGAGTCGACGAGGAAGCGGTTGATCGCCACGCAGAAGCGCGCGTACGGTGTGCCGACCGCTTCCAGCGCGTCCGCTTCCGCGTTGTCCAGCATCGCACCGCCGAGACAGAGCTCGAAGGGGACCATCGTCAGCGGCATCCCGGAGTGGAAGACGATGCGCGCCGCCTCGGGGTCGCACCAGATGTTGTACTCCGCCGAGGGCGTGACGTTGCCGATCACATTCGCCGCGCCGCCCATCACGTAGCATTCCTTGACGGCAGCGGCGAAACGCGGCTCCCGCAGGATGGCGAGGGCGATGTTCGTTAGGGGGCCGAGGGTGACGAGCGTGAGGGCGCCGGGCTCCGCGAGGAATCGCGCGATCAGGGCATCCACCGCGTGCTGCTGCTCCGGCTTCCGGTCCGGATCGGGGTAGCCCGTGTTGCCGAGACCGTCCGCGCCGTGGATCGCCGTGGCATCCTCGTGCGGGCGGACGAGCGGCTTGTGGCTGCCCATGTAGATGGGCACGTCCGCGTCGCAGAGTTCGGCGGTAATCAGGGCGTTCCGCGTGGCGAGCGGCAGCGTGACGTTCCCCGCCACCGTCGTCACCGCCTCAACACGCGCCTCCGGCAATCGGAAGGCCATCACGAGCGCGACGGCATCATCCGATGCGGTATCGGTGTCGATCACCAATCGCTTCGCGATTGAGGGCTGAGGACTGGGTATCCCTACAGGAACTGAGGACTGAGAGGGACGACTGCTGCTCACTGCTCACCGCCCACTGACTACTGACTACTGGCTACTGGCTACTGGCTACTGACTACTACCTACGGCGTACGCCGGATGGGGGAGGAAGCCGATCTCGTTGATCGGGTAAAAGGTCGCGACGGCGCGGCCACGGATGAGGGCCTCGGGCAGGACACCGAAGCGGCTGGAGTCCTCGCTGAGGTTGCGGTTATCCCCGAAAACGATCACGTTGCCCGCCGGCACGACCATCGGCTGCCCGTTCGCGGGCCAGGTGTAGCGCGGCTGGTCATTGATGTACGGCTCGTTGATCGCCTGATCGTTGATGAAGACCTTGCCATCCCGGACGAGGATGCGCTCGCCGGGCAGGCCGATGATCCGCTTGATGAACGGGATGCCGCGTTGCGGCTCCTGCGGCGGCGGCGTGAGGACGATGATGTCGCCTCGCTGCGGCTTGTGGAAGAGGTAGACCGTGTGGCCGCCGATGTCCCAATGGGTGTAGGCGCGGCGGTTGACGATCAGGTGTTGCTGCTGGGCGAGGCTCGGCACCATACTCGTGCCCTCGACCTTCACGGGGAGGACGAGCAGCCGCATCGCGAAGAAGAGCAGGACGGCAATCGAGATCGTCTCGATCACCTCTCCAGCGGCGCTCCCCCGCGATGACCGCGTACGCGCGGCTCTCGGCGCCGTATCCGTCGCGGTGGCGCGTTCAGACTCTTCCCGTGGGGGCATCGTCAAGGTCAAAATCCCTCAATCGTTGAACCACCAAGGCACCAAGAACACAGAGAACACCAAGAAGACAAAAGAATTCCCACCTTGGTGCCCTTGGTGTTCTTGGTGCCTTGGTGGTTCAACGAAAGCCTAATCCACGACCGACTTCGTGTTCTTGGCCGGGCGCTTCTCGTCGTCATCGTCCTTGACGGACTCCTTGAAATCCTTGACGGACTTGCCGACCGCGCCGCCGAGGTTGCCGAGTTTGCCCGCGCCGAAGACGATCAGGACAA
>JBPCMC010000520.1:0-8887 GCA_051002645.1 Thermomicrobiales bacterium | reverse complement strand
CGCCGGGCCGGACATGGGCCGACCGACCAGGCGATAGCCGACGGTGGGGACGATCGCGAAGAGCGAGAGCATGATGCCCTGGCTGAGCGCACCGCCATGAATCATCGTCTCCCGGTTCTCCGGAGTCGCGAAATGGCCGACGATCACGACCCCGACGACCATGCCGATCCCGGCGGGCGCGAGGATGTAGCCGAGGCCACTTTGCGAGAGTTGCAGCACGGTCGTGGCGAACTTCGGCGCGAGCGTGCCCACGGCGAGAAAGGCGGCGGAGGCGAACGTCAGGAAGCCCATCGCCTTGCGGAGCAGGCGGTCCCGATAGATGTAGACCCATGCATCCCGGATATCGACCCAGAGCGCCTCCATCGGGCCGCGCCCGTCCACCCGCACGCGCGGCGCAGCGGTCATCGACGGCAACGTCCAGATCAGCGTCGCGCAGAAGAGGAAGAGGAGCGCAACGAAGAGATAGAGCCGGTTGAGACCGAGGACGCCGACAAGCACCGGGCCGAGTGTCGCAAATCCGACCAGTTGCGAGACCGTCACGGTGAGCGTGAAGAGTGCATTCGCCTGCGCCAGATCGCGCCGCCGCACGACGAAGGGGATTGCCGCCCCCTCCGCCGGCCCGAAGAACTGGCTGACCGAGGCGAAGATGAATCCGAGCACGTAAATGCCGACCAGCGCGACCGCCACCGGCAGATCGGCGACGAGCGTGAACCCGACCACCGCGACAGCGCGCAGGAGATGGACGGAGACCATCACGGTCCGCTTGTTCGAGCGGTCTACGACCACCCCGGCGATCGTGCTGAAGATGACCCCCGGCAGCGCGAACGCGACGATAATCCCCGAGACGGCGGTGGATGATTTGCTGATCCCGTTCACCGTCACGAGCAGCGCGAGATTGATGATATTCTGCGCGGTCTGCGAGATTGCCTGGGACGACCACATGCGCAGGAAGGGGCGGTTCCGCAGCACCGCCACGAACCCTTGCCCGGATTGCACGTCGATTTCCGTCGCCACCTCAGTAGCCACCGCACGGCCCGCGATCACGGAGGGGGAGAGAGAGCGTCAGGTCCGTGCTCCTTTGCGGGCGGGTGTCCGGTCGCATCATAGTGCGCCGGGAGGTGTGGATGGCTCGGCGCCTTCGGCGGCGTGGAGGTGCGCTAATTGCTCCGGCGTCGGGCGCGGGCCGCGCTGCACGAAGGTCTTGATCCGCCGGGCGAGGACGCTGCGCGGCAGCATGATCCGGTGCCCGCACCCCAGGCAGACGAGGCCAATATCCGCACCCAGCCGGACGACCGTCCAATCGGTGCTCCCACACGGGTGCGGCTTCCGCAGGCGTACGATGTCATCGAGGGCAACATCAAGCGGCACGGACCTCTCCCCGACCATACGCCCGTATCATACCAGTCCTATCAAGCACCGAGTATAGCACATCCCATATGTACGTACACTTTGCACTGCTGATTCCCTATTTCCCAGTGGCGGCGGGCATTGGAAACGATTTGAAACGTCTATTTGGTCTCTTCTCCACAGTGTGTGGCGGAGGCTCTTATATCTGGTACAGGCGAAGGTCGGCGATGTCGTCGTAATCGCTCGTGTTGTACGTCACCAGTTGCAAGCCATAATGCAATGCGGTCGCTGCAATCTGTAAATCGAGTCCCCGCTCGCGGATACGGATGCTTTGTCGCCTGAGATCATGGCGCAGTTTCGCGCATCGTTTGGCAACATCGCTATCAAAAGAGAGAAGAATCAGATTATCGAAGAACGCCTGGTATTCCTGTTCGACCTGCGTGGGATCCGCAGCGCGGTGCATACCCTCCCACACTTCCATCTGCGCGACGGTGCTGACGAAGAGCGGTTCACTCGCTGTGCGCGCAAGCGTCACGAGCAACTGAATGGTGTCGGCGTCATCATTGAGGTAGCGAATGATGACGTTAGTATCAAGCAGATAGCGCATTAATTGGCAGGGCGACCCGTGCTGTTCTGGGTGCGATCCTCGTAGATGTCTCGCTCCAGTTGCTCAGCGTCCACACCGGCGCGCTTGAGGGCGCCAGCACTGGCATAGATCGCTCGAATCATCCGTTCCGGGTCATACGGCTTTTTGGTCTCGTGGGCATCGACGCGATAGACCATATCGCCGGTATCCACGCGAATCGGCTCAGGGGAGGCTGCGGCTTCTCTGAGGAGCCGCGCAGTCTCGCTGTCTGGGCTCACCTTGTAGTCTCGTAGTTGCGCATTCATGGCTCGTCCCCTTTCCGGAACATGCCGATTATATCACCCCTACAAAGAGGGCAGCGGGTGAGATGGAACATCCTGAGGCGATGGTACGTCATCATTGATGAGCGGCTGCCGTTGTGAGCCGATTGCAGCGTCGGCACGTATGCGTTAATTAGGTGACGACGCACCTGTTTGACGAGTGCGGGCCACTATCGGCATACTATGTGCGGCAGACCGACCGGGGCCGCGTGCGGCGAAGAGTGTGGCCCGGCGGTTTCTTCGTGTGGCAGGGCAACGCGCACATCGTATGAGGGAGAGCCGCTATCGTGGTCGCACCCGACATGTCACTCGCCCCCTTCGAACCGACCGCGCCCATCGTACCGGCGCCGCGCGATACGCTCGCGCGCCTCGGCCAGATCACCCGGACGATCACCATCGAGCAATGCGCGTACCTCGCCCTGTTCGTCGGTGCAGTCCTCACACGCTTCTGGGACCTCGGCAGCCGCGCCCTGCATCACGACGAGAGCCTGCACGCCTGGTTCTCGTATCAGTACGCGATCGGCAAGGGATATCAGCACGACCCGCTGATGCACGGCCCCTTCCTCTTCCATCTCAACGCGCTCGTCTATACGCTCTTTGGCGCGACGGACGCGAGCTCGCGCTACGGCCCCGCACTCTTCGGCGTCATCCTCGTCATGTTGCCGATCCTGCTCCGGCCGCTGATCGGGCGATGGGGCGCGTTGATCTGCTCATTCCTGCTCCTCGTCTCGCCGAGCATCCTCTATTACTCACGTTTGATCCGGCACGACATCTACCTGCTGACCTTCACCTTCCTGCTCCTCGTCGCCATCGCGCGCTATATTCACACGCAGCAAGGGCGCTGGGTCTTCGTCGGCATGATCGCGCTCGCCCTGGCGCACACCAACCACGAGGCGTCGTACATCATCGCCGTCCTCCTGGGGGCGTTCCTCTTCATTATCATTACCTGGCAGGTGGCGAAGTCGCTGCTCGCCGCCACGGTGGTATATCTCCCCGCCGCCGGTACGTCGCTCCTCGTCCTGCCCAAACTGTTCAAGTGGGAGAAATTGCCGAAGATTCCCTGGGACGCGCAAGCGCCAGGAGGGAGTGAGGTGACATGGGGACACTGGCGACCTTACCTCCAGACCGTGCTCACCCACCCGATGATCGTCAGTTTCCTCGCCGTGACGGTCATCTACCTCTGCACGGCAGTCTACATCCTCAGCACGCTCCGGCTGCGCGAGAGCGAGCCGGAGACGACCCCGAATGACCGGCTCTTCGGCGGCTGGCGCTTCGGCACCGTCGTCGATGCCTTCCACCGGCTGATCGTGCAGAAGCGTCTCCTCGCGGGGGCGGCGGGTATCGCCTTCTTCCTCTGGGCGATGCTCTATTCCAGTCTCTTCACCAATATCGGCGGCATCTTCAGCGGCGCCTTCTACTCCGGCATCTACTGGGCGGGGCAGCAGGATGTCTTCCGGGGCGGGCAGCCATGGTACTACTTCGCCTTCCTCTTCCCGCTCTCCGGCCCGATCGCCTTCTTCTTCGGCATCGCGGCGGGCGGCGTGACCGTCTGGCGCTTCATCGGCTACCTGCGCGGCAGGCGCGAGATGACGATTACGCTCTTCACGCAAATGATGTTGCTCTGGTACGGCGTCGGCATGTTCGCCGTCCTCTCCGGGGCGGGCGAGAAGATGCCCTGGCTCGTCTGCCACATCATCCTCCCCTTCACGATCCTCGCCGCCTCGCTCTTAGGCGAAGCGGTCGAGTACCTGACGGCGACCTGGCGGTTCGGAGCGACGGATGGTCTCCCGGCCCTCGATGCACGGCCTGCGGGCGCACTCGGCATCGTCGCCACCGCCCGCCCGACCCGCGCGGTTGGCCGCGTGCGGATCAGCCGCCGGTTGCTCGACGGTTCGGTGATCGGTGGGGTAGTCCTCTTTCTCACCGGCTGGTTCTTCGCCGTCTCACACGTCTCGGCCAATCCACGCGGCGATATCCGCCTGCTTCTGCTCGCCATGCCGGTGATTCTGGTCGCCTTCTTCGCTGCCTACGCGATCCAATTCGGCCTCAAGCGGTCGCTCGCCATCGCCGCAATCGGCATCGCCATCCCGCTCGCCTTGTTCGAGGTGCATCTCGGCTGGCAGCTCTCCCTCTTCTCCGGCGACACGCCGACGGACATGCTCGTCTATACGCAGACATCGCCGGACATCCCACAGATGATGCGCGAGATCGACACGCTCTCCAAGGAGCGTACCGGCGGCGCCAATCTGCCGATCTGGTACAGCAGCGCGACTGTCTGGCCGATGAATTGGTACCTGCGGGACTATGTCAACGCGGGCTCGGCGCACTTCATGGGCAGCTCGCTCACCGCCGCGCCGCCGGACGACACGGCGATTGTGATGGTGGCGAACGAGGACTTCGGGCCGTGGGAGGATCAGTATCTGCAAAACTACGAGCGGACGGATTACGTGATGCGCTGGTGGTTCCCCGAGGAGATCTACCGCTCCTTCACCTACTCACCCTCGGCGCCACGCCCCGATTACCCCGGCCTCTGGAAGACCGTCAACGGCAAAGACGTCAAGCCGACCTGGGGTGACACGCTTAAAAAGGCGTGGCAGAGCATCGCCGCGCTCGGCCGCGCGCCCCAGACCACGTCAACGACGCAATTCGACGCGAAAGGTGAGCCGACCGTCACACAGGTGACGGCGCCCCAACCCGCATCGAATTTCTGGCGATTCGTCGCGCTACGCCAACCGCCGCACACGATTGAGTCGTACAATTTCCATCTCTATGTGCGGAAGGACCTCGTGCGCGAGTTCAACGGGATACGGTATTAGTTGGAAACGACGGAAGAGCACCGGATCAGCGAAGAAGAGCGGCCGTCGCACCCCCTCTCCGGCGACGGGCCGCAGCCCGTGATCGAAGAACTGCCCGAAGAACGGTGGCCCAACCTGCTGCCACCACCATATGGCGCGTCATCGGAGGCGGATACACCGCCGGATGGCTTCCCAATTGTCGATACGCAGACCGCGCCGCTCCTGGACGGCGGATTCATCCTCCCCCGGCCATCGCTGGAAGTGATCCTCTGGGTGGCGGTGATCGCGGCGGCGCTCCTCGTTCGCCTCGCCTCGTTGACGAATACTCCCTTCAGCGCGGCGGAGGCCCAGCGCTCCTACGCCGCATGGCAGTTCGTCGACGGCCAGAACGCGCGGGTGGATGGCGCTCTCTGGGAGCCGCTCCCCTTCCTGATTAACGGCCTCTTCTTCTTCCTCTTCGGCGCGCGGGACGCGATTGCCCGACTCGCCCCTGCCCTGACGGGCATTGCGCTCGTGCCGGTCTGCGGGTGGCTCCGGCCCTATCTTGGTCGCTGGGGGGCGCTCGGCGTGGCGGCGATGTTCGCGCTCTCCCCCACCTTCGTCTACGGCGCGCGGCAAGTGAGCGGCATCCCCTGGATTCTGCTGGCGACGATTAGTCTCTTCATCTGCATCCTCCGCCTCGCCGAGCGGCCCGCCACGACCGGCACGCTGGTCGTCGGCGGCGTCGCGGTCGCCTTCCTGATCGCCTCCGGCCCGTCGGGACTGACGATGCTCGTCGCCTTCGCGCTCGCCCTGACGATCCTCTCCCTGCTCGACCGACCCGACCAATTCGACGGCGAGCGCCACGGCGCGCTGCACCGGCTCGGCGACCACCTGCGGGCGGTTGACCGGCGCATCTGGTGGGGCATCGCCGCACTCGTCGGCTTTCTATTGATCGCCGCGTGCAGCCTCTTCTTCACCGACCTCATCCATCTGCCACGCACGGTCGGCTCACTCACCGGCCGCTGGTGGGACGATTTCTTCGCCACCCAGCGCAACGAGCCCTGGTACTACTACTTGCTGATCGCCTTCACCTACGAGCCGTTCATCGGCGTCGCCTCCATCCTCGGCATTGTCCTGATTGCCCGCGCGCCTGCGCCGCGCCCGCTCATCATGACGCTGCCGCTCACCGTCCAACTGGTGGCGCTCGTCCTCTTCTCCCTCAGTGGCGGCAAGACACCCGAGGCGGCGGCGATGATCCTCGTCTCGCTCGCGCTGGTCGGCGGCCTCGCCGTGGAGTGGCTCGCGGAGCGACTGCGCGGCGGCTGGTACTGGCGGGAGCGCGGCTGGGCGTTGAGCGTCGCCGCGTTGATCACCGCGCTCGCCATCGCGCAGTTCATCCGGCAGTTGCTCGATGTCGCGCGCTCTCCGGCCTGGATCGCGACCATCCTCGTCGTCATCGCGCTCATCCTCGGCGCGGGGTATGCCACCCTGACCCTGGCGACCGAGCAGGGGCGATTCCGCACGAGCACGGCGCTCCTCTCCACTCTCGTCCTGCTCGCGGGGATCATGGCAGTCCGGGCGATGAGCGATGTCACCTTCAGTCGCCCGACGGACGGCCACGAATTGCTCGTCGGCACGCGCACGGCGGCGAGTGTGACGCCGTTTGTGGCGCGGGTGCGACGCATCTCGGTTGACCTGACCCGCAACAACCGCACGCTGGACCCAGCGACGGGCGACCGGGGCAATATTGCCGGTGGCAACGCGCTTGCGATTGCCACGGAGCCCGCGCTGGAGTGGCCCCTGCGGTGGTACTTCCGGGACTTCCCGAACTTCTCGGTGGGCAACGCGCAGGAGATCGCCACCGCCCGCTCGCTCGACACGAGCGGTGCGCCCCTCCCGCGCCTCGTCATTGTGCCGAGTACGATGGAGCCGCAGGTGACGCCAACGCTGACGGGATATGTGAGCCAGCAATACCCCGCGACCGTCTCCTTCCCGGCGACGTACCGCACGCAGAGCGCGCAACAGCGGATCGCGGACCTCTTCAAGCCGCCCGTCTGGGCGGACTGGCTGCGCTATTTCGTTGCCCGTGAGACGCCCGATCCGCCGACGACCGACATGATGACCGTCTATCTGAGCAAGGACGTCGCGGACAAGGTCTTCTTCGCCGCCCCAAGCCCGACCGCCGCAAGCGCCGCGCCGAGCAACCTCTTCGACCGCGCCGGCAAGGGCAAATCGGGAGGCCAGTTCTCGGCGGCGCGCGGCATCGCCGTTGGCGCGGACGGAGTCATCACCATCGTCGATCAACTGAACTATCGCGTGGAGCAGTTCCAGCCGGACGGCACATTCATCCGGCAGTGGGGCGGCATCGGCACGGGGCCGGACAAGTTCGGCCAGATCAATGGCTACGCCTTCGGCCCGACTGGTGTCGCCGTCGCGCCGGACGGCACCATCTACGTCGCGGACACCTGGAACCATCGCATCGCCGCCTTCACGAGCGACGGCAAACCAGTGCGTCAGTGGGGTTCGTTCTTCAACGGGCAGGAGAACCCCGCCACGCTCCCGCAGCACACGTCGGATTTCTACGGCCCGCGCGGCGTCGCCATCGGGCCGAATGGCCTCTTGTACGTCACCGACACCGGCAACAGTCGCATCCTCGTCTTCGACGCGAGCGGCAAGTTCGTCCGCACCTTCGGCAGCTTCGGTACGGGCGACGGGCAGATGGACAATCCGGTCGGCATCGCCGCCCGACCGGACGGCACCATCGCCGTCGCGGACACGAATAATGCCCGCGTGCTCCTCTTCTCCGCCGACGGGAAGTACCAATCCGCACTCCCGATGGCGGACTGGGCGACCGTCAAAGGGCTGGAGGCGTACCCAACCTTCCTCCCGAACGGCAACTTGCTCATCCCCTCCCCGACCGGCAACCGCCTGATCGAAATGACGACGCAGGGACAGACCGTCCGCAGTATCACCGGCAACGCGGGCGATCTGCGCAAGCCCGTCTCCGTCGCCGTGACAGCGGACGGCGCGACCGCGCTGGTCGTCAACGACGAAACGAATACCGTGGTGAAAGTGAGCCTCACGTGACCGTCATCTCCCAGCGCATCCTTGCTCGTCGCACCGCCCGCCAACCCGCGCCGGAGGAGTCGCCGCGCCCGTCGGGCGCCTTCTCGCTGAAGTTCTGGCTCGGCATTGGCATCAGCGTCGTCTTCCTCTACCTCGCGCTCCGGGGCCAGAACTTCAGCGCCCTCTGGACGGCGCTGCGGGAAGCCTCGTATGTGTGGATGATCCCGGCGGTCCTCTGCTACTTCGCGGGCGTCGTCATCCGCACCTACCGCTGGCATATCCTGCTCCGCTCCACCAGCGTCATCCCGGTGCGCCGCCTCTGGCCGGTGATCGTTATCGGCTACATGGCGAACAACGTCCTGCCCCTGCGCGCCGGTGAACTGGTGCGGACGTACGTCCTCAGCGAGCGCGAGAAGATCAGCCGCAGCGCGACCCTCGCAACCATCGTCGTCGAGCGCGTCTTCGACGGCCTGACGATGCTCGCCTTCATCGTCTTTGCCGCGCTCTTCATCGACATCAATGCGCGCGTCCGCCAGTTGATTCTCGTCGCCGCGCTGCTCTTCCTCGGCGGCCTGGCGGTCTTCTTTTTCCTTGCCTTCTCCAGCGCGTGGCGCGTACGGCTGCTGCGGCCGCTCTTCGCGCGACTGCCCCATGCGCTCACCGTGCGCGCGGAGGCGCTGATCATCGAGTTCGTCGCCGGCCTCGGCAGCCTGCGCCGCGCCTCGGACACCGCCCTCGTCGCGCTCACCTCCGTCGGCGCATGGGCGGCGGAAGCGACGATGTACGCCCTC
>JBPCMC010000519.1:0-4053 GCA_051002645.1 Thermomicrobiales bacterium | reverse complement strand
AATCGTGCATAGATGGCATGGTGCGCTCCTTTGATTGGGCTTTCGCGTCAGCAACGAAATCCTAGCAAAGAGGCGCACCTTCATAATCGCGGGCGCTCATCCCCGAGAATGCATAAGCCCTGGGAGTGAACCGCCAAGACGCCAAGGACGCCAAGTGGGAGAAGAGAAAAAGACCTTCTTCTTGGCGTTCTTGGCGTCTTGGCGATTCATAACGATCCCGTTTAGATGATGGTGACGCGACCGGCGTTGGCGGAGATGGTGAGAGTCAGGCGATTCTTCGCGCCCGCGTATTCGGGTGTCTCATAGCCGCCGTTCTTTTGGGTGAAGCGGGTGGGCACGTCGCGGCTGCCCGCCTTCGTCTCGATGACGATGCGCACCGCCGCGCCGGGCGGCACCGTCACCTGCACATTGCCCGCCGCCGCCTTGATCTGTCCCTTCGTGTCGCCGCTGTACGGGGCGGGGAGGACGAGGCGGAAGGTGCTCGCGTTCGCCTCGGCGGTGAGTGCGGTGAGGGTGAGCGCTTTCAGATCGACATCGCTGCTCGTCGCGTCGAGGGTCATCGTCAGGTCGAGCGCGATACCGGCGGCGACGCCGACATCCCAGGCGGCGGAGTCCGCGCTCTCCGCCGAGCCGTTCTCCTCGTCGAGTTTCCAGGTGTCGCCCTGGTGGGCGAGGATCGCATCGCCGCGCTCCTTACCGGGCGTGAAGGAGCCTTGCAGCAGGTTCGGATTACCGGTATCGAGCGGATGGACACCGACGGTCGCGGCATTGGCGGTCAGGGCGATTTTGGCCGTGTTCCCGGCGCGCGGGGCGGCGAAGGTCTGCGCCACGCCCGCCGGCGCGTAGTGCCCGCCGCGATGGTTGAGGATCGCCGCGACGACGATAAAGAGGATGAGCAGGAGCAGCACACCCGCGCCGCCGAGGGCGAGGGAGCGGTGTCGCCGCACGGTGGCCACGCGCGCGCCGAGGCCGGGTCGCTGCGTCGGGCGGTCGGGCATCGGGATCAGTTCGGACACGGGCGATCCTTTCGCGATGTCTGGCGTCTCTATGGCAGCATACCGTGAACGCGCGCGGCGCGGCAGTGTACGTTCATCTGTGGACAAGGGGTTGACGCGGCGCAAATTGTCCGTATACTGTGCAGTCGAGGCGGGCCAACCCGCCGCACGATTGCCGATGTGCGAAGATTGAGGCGCAACATGGCTGGGGCACCAATCTGGCAGATAACTGAAGCGCCGCGCCGTCGTCCGCCGGGCAGACCCGGAGGAGACTCGCCGCGTGCTGCGGCCCTGCCTTCCGGTTTCGCCGGGAGGCTTTTTTTCTGTCCGCAAGGGCGCGTTCGGTCGAAGGCGGGTGGACGATGAGCGCAAGCGGAGCGAGCCTCGTCATCCGGGGTGGGCGCGTCATCGACCCGGCCTCCGGCTTCGATGGCGTGGCGGACGTCATCATCACGAACGGGCGGATCGCCGCCATCGGCGGAGTCGCCAATCGCTTCGACGGCCTGCGCACGCCGGTGCCGGACGAACTCGACGCGGCGGGCTGCATCGTCTGCCCCGGCCTGATCGACATTCATGTCCATCTGCGCGATCCGGGGCAGGAGCAGAAGGAGACGCTGGCGACGGGCACGCGGGCAGCGGCGCGCGGTGGCTTCGTCCATGTCTGCTGCATGCCGAACACGACGCCCGCGCTCGACAGTGCCGCGATGATCCGCGATCTGCGCGAGCGGGCGATTCTCGAAGGCATCGTGCGCGTCTCGCCGATCGGCGCGATCAGCATTGGCCGTATGGGAGAGGAACCCGCGCCGTGGGCGGCAATGGCAGCGGCGGGCGCGGTCGCCTTCTCCGATGACGGCGACAGTTGCATGAGCGATGGCATCATGCGCGCCGCGCTCGAAGCGACGCGCGAGCACGGCAAGCCACTCGCCGTCCATTGCGAGGACAAAGCGCTGATTCCCGATGGCGCGGCGATGAACGAGGGGATCGTCTCGCGCCGGATGCGCGTGCCCGGCATTCCGCGCGAGGCGGAAGAGGCGATCATCGCCCGTGACGTGCGACTGGCGGAGGAGACGGGCGGGCTGCTGCACCTCTGCCACGTCAGCACAGCGGGCGGCGTCCAGTTGCTGCGGGAGGCGAAGGCGCGTGGCGTGCGGGCGACGGGCGAGGCAATGCCGCATCACATGGCGCTGACGGACGAATGGGTCGCCGGAGGCCGCGCGTGGGCCTGGGAGAAGGCGTATCACCCCGGCTGGCCGAGCCTCGATCCGCTCGCCAAAGTCAACCCGCCGCTACGGACGGCGGAGGATGCCGCCGCCGTGCTCGCCGGACTGAAAGACGGCACACTCGACTGCATTGCGACCGACCACGCGCCGCACACGATGGCGGAGAAGGCGCAGGACCTCGCGAGCGCGCCGTCGGGATTCACCGCGTCGGAGACCGCGTTGCCTGTCCTGATGGCGATGGTCAAGGCGGGGTTGCTGACGATCCCGGAAGTCGTCGCGCACCTGACGGTTAACGCCGCGCGCGTCTTCAATCTGCCCGGCGGCGCCCTGCGCCCCGGCGCCTCGGCGGACGTGACGGTTTTCGACCCGAACGCGCCGTTCGTCGTCTCGGAGGAGACACTCGTCTCGAAATCGCCGAACACGCCGCTCCTCGGCATGAAACTGGCCGGGGCGGTGCGGGCGACGCTGATCGGTGGCCGCATTGTCTACGACGCCCGGCGCGCGCCGGCATTCCTCGGGGGTGACGACTGATGCCGTTTCAGGATGCAGGCCGGATCGCCGCGCTGGCGTTGGAGGATGGACGGATTTTCCCCGGTCGCCCGTTTGGTGCGCCGGTGGCGACGGATGGTGAGGTCGTCTTCACGACCTGCATGACCGGCTATCAGGAGATCGCCACCGACCCCTCGTTCCGGGGCCAACTTGTCTGCCTGACCTACCCGATCATCGGCAACTACGGCGTCACGCCCGGCGATGACGAGTCGCGCCAGCCGTGGGTCTCCGCGCTGATCGTCCGCGAGTATGTGGACGAGCCGAGCCACTGGCAGATGACGGGCACGCTCGACGATTACATGCGGCAGCACGCCATCCCCGGCATCGCGGAGGTCGATACGCGCGCCCTGACGCGACATATCCGCACCCACGGTCTGATCCGTGGTGTGCTCGTGCCGGATCGGACGGGAATGAGCGACGCAGAATTGGTCGAGAAAGCGCGCCGCGCCCCGCTCACGTCTGACATCGACGCGGTAGGGGACGTGAGCACGCTCACCTCGCGCGATTACGCGGGGCCGGCGGACGGCGCGCACGTCGTTGTCCTCGATTGCGGGCTGAAGGAGAATATCGTCCGCTCGCTCGTCGCGCGCGGTGTCCATGTGACGGTCGTGCCGCACGATACGCCGTACGCCGACATCCGCGCCCTCGCCCCGGACGGCGTGCTCTGCTCGCCCGGCCCCGGCGACCCGGAAAACGCGGACGAAGCGGTCGCGACCGTCCGGCAGGTGCTGGAGAGCGGCACGCCATACGCGGGCGTCTGCCTCGGTCACCAACTGTTGGCGCTCGCCATCGGCGCGAAGACGAGTCGCCTGCCGTTCGGCCATCGGGGGGGCAATCACCCCGTCCTCGATCTCGTCACCGGGCAGGTGCGCGTGACGAGCCAGAATCATGGCTTCAAGGTCGAGCCCGATTCGATCCCGACCGCCGACGGCTGGAAGGTGGCGCATCTCAACCTCAATGACGGTTCGGTCGAGGGGCTGATGCACGACGACCTGCCCGCCTTCAGCATCCAGTATCACCCGGAGGGCGCGCCCGGCCCGCAGGACAGTCAGGACCTCTTCGACCGCTTCCTGACGATGGTCGCGCGGTACCGTGTCGCCCAGGGGAAGGCGTCATGAACTGGTTTGTACGGGTCGTAGGGCACGGAGTGTATGCGCCCTGGTGGGGAACCTCACCCCCTCCCCTCTCCATTGCGGTGGGGGGGGGTGCCTCCCGTCGAGTGCCGGAGACAACCTTAAAAGGGTTGCCCTCCCCGTCTTTTCTCCCTCTCCCCCTCGCAAGGGAGAGGG
>JBPCMC010000518.1:0-6592 GCA_051002645.1 Thermomicrobiales bacterium | reverse complement strand
CCGTCGCTCGTTCCCGCCTGAGCGCGAGCGATCACGCGCCGAACGTCTGGCGGAGGCGCTCGATTTCTTCCTCCAACTGGGTGTCGTCCAGTTTCTTGAAGAGCGGCTTCGGTTTCGGCAGCGCGCGTCCGGGTGGGAGTTCGCTGTATTCCCATCGGGCGTCCGCAATACCGCCGTTCGCGCCGTTCGGGTCGCCGCCCTCATTGCCCAGCATGAGATGCACCTGCTGCGCCGAGAAGGGCAAGAAGGGCGCGGTGAGGACGCGGAGCGCGTTGATCCCCTGCAACGCGACGTACAAGGTCGTCCGCGTGCGCTCGGGGTCGGTCTTGCCCGTCTCCCACGGCTTCGTCCGTTCGAGGTAGCGATTGAACTCGGCGGCAACAGCCATCGCCGCGTTGATGGCATCCTTCAGGTGGACGCCCTCGATTGCCTCGCCAATGACCGTAAACGCGGCGAGGGCGCGTTCGAGCATCGCCGTGTCCTCATCGGTGAGCGGGCCGTGCTCCGGCACCGCGCCGCCGCAGAAGCGCTGCGTGAGCGAGAGGACGCGATTGACGAGATTGCCGTAGGTCGCGACCAACTCGTCATTGTTGCGCCGGAAGAACTCGCTCCACGTAAAACTGGTGTCGCGCGTTTCGGGCGCGCTGGCGATGACGAAATAGCGCAACGGATCGGGATCGTACCGGCTCAGGTAATCGGGCAGCGTGATGACGATGCCGCGACTGGTGCTGATCTTTTGGTCGTTCAGCAGCATGTATTCAACCGCCGGGACATCGTATGGCAGCGTCAATCCGCCGACGCCCATCAGGATCGCCGGCCAGATGATCGTGTGGAACGGGACATTGTCCTTACCGATGAAGTAGTACGCCTTGCTCGGCGCGTTCCCTTCCTCGTCGAGCGCCCACCATTGACGCCACGCTTCCGGGTTGCCCTGCCGCTCGGCCCATTCGATGCTTGCGCTCAGATAGCCGATCACGGCGTCGAACCAGACGTAGATGCGCTTCTCCTCGAAACCGGGTACGGGGATCGGCACGCCCCAATCGAGGTCGCGGGTGATCGCGCGCGGCTTCAGCCCCTGGCGCACCCAATTCTCCGTGAACCGGAGCACGTTCGGTCGCCAGTAGTCGTGCGATTCGAGCCAGGCGAGCAGGCGCTCGGAAAACTGGGGCAGGTCGAAGAAAAAGTGCTCCGTCTGGCGCAGTTCCGGCGTCGCCTGGGTCAGTTTCGAGCGCGGGTTAATCAGGTCGGTCGGATCGAGCGTATTGCCGCAATTGTCGCATTGATCGCCGCGCGCGTCCGCATAGCCGCAGATCGGGCAGGTTCCCTCGACGTAGCGATCCGGCAGGAACCGGCCCGCGACCGGATCGAACATCTGATCGGTCGTCTCGGTGAAGAGATACCCCGCGTTCAGCAGGCTACTGAAGACCGACTGCGTGACCCGGATATGGTTCTCCGTGTGCGTCTCGGTGTACAATTCCCAGATCATCCCCATCCGGTCGAAGCCGTCTTTGATGACGCCGTGGTAGTAGCGCGCGACTTCCTCGGGCGTCTTGCCTTCCTTGTCGGCGACGAGTGTGACCGGCGTACCGTGCTGATCGGAGCCGGAAACCATCAAGACGTTGTTGCCCTTCATGCGGTGATACCGCGCGAAGACATCGCCGGGGATATAGGTCGACATGTGGCCGAGGTGGCGCGCGCCGCTGGCATAGGGCCAGGCAACACAGACGAGGATATTCTCCGGGCCACTCTCGGAATGTAAATCTGTCGCTGTCACCGGTAGTACCCTCGCAAGTCATTGAGCCGCACGCGCAACACGTCGCGCATGTTCCAGAATGTATCGGCGACCGGGCGAACTTTGCTCTGCACGCCGTATCGCCAGCGCACCGGCGCCTCATGGATACGAAATCCCTGCCGCCGCGCGATCACCAGCACCTCGACATCGAACCCCGTCACCCGCGCACCCCGCACGACCGGCGCATCCGCGCCATACAAGTGCAAGCGCGGCATGATTGCGGCCACGGCGTCCGCCCGGAAGAGCTTGAAGCCGCATTGTGTGTCGTCGATACCGGGCACGGCGATCAGCCGGACGAGACGGTTGAAGACACGGCCCATCACATGACGGAATGCCGGTTCGCCCTCGCGGGATGCGCCCTCCCCCTCGCGGGAGCCGATGACGACGCCGTATCCTGCATCGAGCGCCGCCAGCATCGCGTCGGCTTCCTCGATCGGCACCGCGAGGTCGGCATCGGTGAACAGGACGCGGTTGCCTCTCGCGGCGAGCATCCCCGCCCGGACGCTTGCCCCTTTGCCCCGGTGCGACTCCCTCAGCACGCGCCCCATCGAGGGAGCGATTACCGCCGCCGCAAGCGCCGCCGTCGCGTCGGTGCTGCCGTCATCGACGACGATAATTTCGGACGCGAACGGCTTTCTGGCAAGATAGGCGGCAATCGTGCGGAGCGTTTCAGGCAGGCGCACCGCCTCGTTGTAGGCCGGAACGACGATGCTCAGGTAGGGGGGCGTGCCCGCGTCCGACGCCTGTTCATCATCCGACCCCATCCCGCGCGCTGCCCTCCCGATTGCCGCCCTTCGCCGCGACGGTAGTCCCTGCCGCGTGTCCGCCGATTCTCGCATACTCACGTTCCGGCGCATAGAGCAGGCGATCCAGCGCGGCGGTGTCCGCCTCCGCCGCGCCCGGCAACACACGTCGCTGACGCAGGAGCGCGGGAAGCATCGGCACAATCGCCCACTGGCCGCGCAGTCGCGCGCGCGCCGCAGGCTCGCGGAAATGCCGAATGCTCTCGCACGCGAAACGGCATTGGGCAGAGAGCATCTGCCGCCAGTATCGCCGGATCAGTGGCGACGGGACATCTTTGACGAGGACGGCGAGCATGTTCCGCCCGGAATAGTACGAGGCCAGCGGACCGCCCGCCGTCGCGCTGAGATGGTGATAGACGAGCGCGTCAGGCGCGAACGCGGTAGCAAATCCGGCCAGCCGCGCGCGCCAGTTGAGGTCGACATCTTCACAGTACATGAAGAAGGACTCGTCATACGGTGCACCGATGCCCGGCCCGGAGAGCGCCACGAGCGCTTCCCGCCGGAAGAGCGCCGCGCCACCCTGCGGGCCCCAAATCCAGCGCCCGTCGTCCCACTGGCCGCTATCGCGCTCCCAGACGCCGAGATTGCGCGGCACGCCATCGACGCCGAAGCCGTCGCCTGCGGCGTGCAGAACGTCGCGCCGATCCCACAGCCGCAACTTGCCGGCAACCGCCCACGCATGGGGATGAGTATCCGCCGCAGCGACGAGCCGTTCGAGCCAGGTCGGTTCCGCTTCCGTGTCGTTGTTTAGGACGGTGACGAATTCGCTCTCGGTCGCGGCGATACCCGCGTTCTGCGCGCGTGCCAGCCCGCCATTGCGCGCGAAGCGGACAACCCCGACGGCAGGGAAGTCGCGACGCAGCGTCGCCACCGTGTCGTCGGTGCTCCCGTCGTCCACCACCACGACGCGGAACGCCGTGAACGTCTGACGGCGCAGTGATTCGAGGCACGGTATCAGGTATCGCGCGCCGTTGTAGGTGGGGATGATGATCGAGACGCGCGTCGGTGCGGCAGGCGGATCGGCGGCATTCACGGCAGCACGGCGGCGGGCGCGTGCTCCCACGCCATATACCGCGTCAAGCCCCATGAGCGGACGGAGCGCCGGGCGAGCGCCCAGGCCATCGGCGCGAAGACCGGATTCGGCACATGGCGCACGAAGTGTTGGAAGCGCGTGAATGCGCCCACCCGCTCGCGATGCCGCGCGACCGTCGCGGCGTACGACGCGCTCGCTGCATCCCATGAAAGCGTGCCACTGAGAACATCGTTGAGCAGACGCCCCGCCGCGTCGCCGTCCTGAAAGGCGAAGCGGATGCCCTCGCCGGTGAGCGGTAGGCAGTGCCCCGCTGCGTCGCCGAGAAGCCAGAGATTGTCGCGAACCGCCGGGCGCTGCTGCCACGGCAACATGCCGCCCGTCCGCTCCATCGTCCGCAAGTCATCGGGCATGTCGAGGCGGCGGAGGAAGGCGCGCAGGAGATCGGGCAGCCCCTTCGGATTGTCGAACGCGCCCAGTCCGACCCGGCTCTGGTCGCCGCAGGGGAAGATCCACCCATAGCCCCAGCGGACGATCTCGCGGTTCACATAGAAGTGCATCGCGTCCGTGCGGTGCGGCACCGTCACTTCCATACCGACCGTGAGGCGACCGAGATCGACGAAATCAGGCTGGACTGCGGAGGCGAGCGCCGCCCGCCAGCCCGTCGCGTCCACGAAGGCGCGCGCCGTCACCTCCCCTTTGTCCGTCGTCAATGTCCGACCATCAAATTTCGAGGCGCGCGCATGGACGAACGGCACATCCGGCGCCTGGGCGCGCAACGCCTCGCAGACAGCGCGGTGATCGAAGATCGTCCACGGTTCCGGCGAGCGGTACCGCACGCTGTTCAGTTTCGTATGGATGACGCCCCACGACGTTTCCTGCACAGTGCTGGCGAGACCGCCGACATCGGCGAGAGCGCGCGTCGGCACGGCGCAGGCGGAATGGCGCACCGCGCCGATGGCGTGCTCGTCGAGCAGCAGCACGGAACGCCTGTGTGCGTTGAGGTGGCGCGCCGCCGTCAGCCCGGCGTACGACGCGCCCGCGATGACGACCTGAAAATCATCCGTCCGCTTCTCCATCGACGTACCATACCAGAGGGCGGCGCGCGGTTGAAGTCCCGCGCGCGCGGTGGTATGCTGGATTGCATGATATGCGACCATTCGCATCAGCGGGTAATGTGAGGAAAGAAGGCAACGTGGTCACTGCCGCGGCTGCACCGGCCCTCGAATTCGAGACGATCATCGGCCTCGAAGTGCATGCCCAACTCGTCACGAAGAGCAAGATGTTCTGCGGCTGCAGCGCTGCCGCCTGCACCAGCGACCCGAACGCCAACGTCTGCCCCGTCTGTATGGGCATGCCCGGCGTGCTGCCGGTCATCAACCGCGAGGCGGTCCGCCAGGCGGTGCGCGTGGCGCTCGCCCTCCACGGCGACATCCAGCGGGAGAGCAAGTTCGACCGCAAGAACTACACCTACCCCGATCTCCCGAAGGGCTATCAAATCTCGCAATACGATCTGCCCGTCAGTCGCGGCGGCTATGTCGCGCTCGTCACGGACGAGGGAGAGAAGCGGATCGGCATTACGCGCGTCCATATGGAGGAGGATACCGGGCGCTCGGTGCATCGGACGCACCGTGACGGCTCCGGCTATTCGCTCGTCGATCTCAATCGCGCGGGCGTGCCGCTGCTGGAAATCGTCAGCGAGCCGGATATGCGCTCGCCTGACGAGGCACGGCGGTACGTGGAGACGATGCGCGATCTGCTGCGCTACATCGGCGCCTCGACCGGCAACATGGAGGAGGGCGCGCTCCGCTGCGACGCCAATATCTCCCTGCGGCCGCACGGCGCGAGCGAGTTCGGCGCGAAGGTCGAGATCAAGAATGTCAACTCCTTTCGCGGCGTCTACCGTGCGATTCAATACGAGGTGCGCCGTCAGGCCGACGTACTCCGCGCGGGCGGCAGGTTGATTCAGGAGACGCGCGGCTGGTCCGAGGATCGCGGCGTGACGCTCCCGCAGCGCACCAAAGAGTTCGCGGACGATTACCGCTACTTCCCGGAGCCGGACCTGCCGACGCTCGTCCTCTCCGAGGCATTCATCGCTGAGGCGCAGCAGTCATTGCCCGAACTCCCCGACGCGCGTCGGCATCGCTACATGTCCGCCCTGGGCCTCAATCTCAGCGATGCGACAGCGTTGAGCGCATCGCGCGAGATCGGCGACTATTTCGAGGCGATTCTTGACGGCGCGACCGATCAGGAGCGCGCCAGACGCGCCGCCGCCTTCATCACCAACGATTGGTTCACGCTCCGCAACGATCGTGGCCTCGCGCTGACCGATGCGCCATCGCCCGCCGCCCTGCGCGACCTCATCGACTTGACTGACCGTAGCGTCATCTCCCGCTCCACCGCGAAGGATGTCTTCGTTGCGATGGTGGAAACGGGCACGAGCGCGCAGGCGATCATCGACGAGCGCGGCCTGGCGCAACAGAGCGACACGAGCGCAATCGAACAACTAGTTGATCGCGCAATTCGCGAGAACCCGAAGGCGGTATCAGACTATCAGCAGAATCCAAACGCGCTCGGTGCGCTCATTGGCGCAGTCATGCGCCTGAGTAAAGGCACCGCCAATAATCAGGTGGTACGTGAGATGCTCATACGCCGTCTCGCGGCACCTGAATAACATAGGAGTAGACCGGAAGTGATAGGACCTTCCGGTTTATTTATGTAGGTCCGCCCCGGCGTGAGAAGGGACGCCGGGCTTCGGTAGGTTCGGAGCGTGACTACCGGAGGGAGATGTTGCACGCACCATCGGGAGGGAAACCCCGCATGGTCAGTTCCACTGTCGCGCCGTCCACCATTGCGACCAATGGTGCGGTGCAATCGTCGATCGGTGAGCCGAGCAGGAGTCTGTACGACATCGCCGTCGAGCAGTTCCACCTCGCCGCCGACATCCTCGACCTCGACTCCGGCTGG
>JBPCMC010000517.1:0-4251 GCA_051002645.1 Thermomicrobiales bacterium | reverse complement strand
GAGGTGATCGCCCGCGCGACGGGCGCGGAGGCGGGCATGGTGACGGGCGGCGCGGAGGCGGGCCTGCTCCTTGCTACTGCCGGTATCCTCGCCGGGACGGACCCGATCAAGATCGAGCAATTGCCGGACACCACCGGCATGAAGAACGAGGCGATCATCCACCGCGCGCACCGCAACGGCTACGACCACGCCCTCCGCTCGGCGGGCGCGCGCGTTGTCGAGGTCGGCTACGGCCACGGCACGATCCCGTACCAACTGGAAGCGGCCTTCACCGAGCAGACGGCGCTCGTCGAATATCTCGCCTCGCCGTGGGCGAGCCGGGGCGCACTTCCGCTCGCGCAGACGTGCGAGATCGCCCATAAGCATGGCATCCCGGTCCTCGTGGACGCGGCAGCGATGCTCCCCCCGGTCGAGAACCTGACGCGCTTCATCGTGGAGGGCGCGGACCTCGTAACGTTCAGTGGCGGCAAGGGGCTGCGCGGGCCGCAATCCTCCGGTATCCTCGCCGGGCGCGCCGATCTGATCCGCGCCGCGCTGGCGAACGGCAGCCCGAATCATAGCGTCGGGCGCGCCGCGAAAGCCGCCAAAGAGGACATCGTCGGCCTGATCGTCGCCCTCGAACGGTACCTGGCGCTCGATCACGCCGCCGACCTGGCACGCTGGGAAGCGCAGGCGGAATATATGCTCGAACGGCTCGACGGCCTGCCCGGTGTCGAGGCGCGGACGCTCTACGACGGGCGCGAGCACATCACGCCGCGCCTCGAACTGCGCTTCACCCCGACCAGTGGCATCGACGCGCATGATCTCGTCCTGGCGATGGAGCGGGGCGACACGCGCATCTATCTCTTCGAGCCGAACGGCCCGAGCGCCGCGCCGAACAGCCTCATCATCAATACCCAAACCATGCAGCCCGGCGACGAGAAGATCATCGCCGACGTGCTCCGTCCCGCCATCCGTCAACGTCTGACGAGTGGATGATGTCGCGGCCATCGCGGAAATCCGCCTCTGCGTCGAAATCGGCGACTTCGAAATACATAAGCAGCACTCCGATTTTCATATGTTCGACGAAGGATTTACCCTTGAACAGGCGATCCGGGTCGTTGGCTCGGGCACCGTTATTGAAGCAGACGGGCGACGCAATCGCTGGCTCTTTTGTGGTACGGTACCCGGTATGCGGCAGGGGACGCGCTTTCGCGGGCGGTGGCTTCACGTTAGTGTGGAACGTGACGACACGGCAGGCATTGCGATTGTCACGATGTATCGCCCGCTGGTGCGTCTATGGCGAACGGAGCGTGATCGATGGTGAGACAAAACGTTGCGATCACAACGAACGTGACGAGCGTCGTTGGCCCTTATCAAGGCAGACGAATTTCCGGTACATCCCAGGATGTCGTTGAGGTGATCATCGCGACGCTCTATGACTTCGGCGATTTTTCGGTCTATGTTGCCGACATTCCGGCACGTCTCGACCAAGGAACGGGAAGTTACTATCTGCATGGGCCGGTCGCGCTTCGTATTAACAATAAGGTGAACGAAATTATCGAAGAGGTCCAGCGCAAACAGCAGGCCGAGCCGGACATGTTGCAGCGCGACACGCCACTCACCTTTGAACTGAAGGCGCCGGACTTCTTGACCGACGCGGCGTAATCGTCCCTCCTCGATTGGGACTGCGGAGATGGGCACCCCCGTACGGCGAACCCACGCGATTGCCTGCATCCACGCGGCCTATCCGGACCTGCGCATCGAGCGGCTGCGCCTCAATGACGAGGGGCAGAACAATGATGTCCTGATCGTCAACGACGACCTGATCTTCCGCTTCCCGCGCGATGACGAGGGAATCGACAAACTGGCAACGGAGGTCGCGCTCCTGGGGCGCATCCGCCCGCTCGTTACGCTGCCGATCCCGGAGCCGATCTATGCGTCTTTCACACCGCGCGCCGCCGGGCAGGTCTTCGCGGGCTACCGGATGCTCCCCGGCGAACCGCTCTGGCGCGAGACCGTCGCAGCGATTACTGACCCCGCCACTGTGCAGCGACTCGCGACGCAACTGGCGACCTTCCTGCGCACCCTGCATGGTATCTCCACCGATCATGTCGCGGACGTGTTGCCCGCCGCCGATTGGCGACAACTCTGGAGCGATCTGGAGGAAGAGATTCGTGCGGCGCTTTTCCCTTATGTATCCGCCGCCGTGCAGAAGCGGATCGCACAGACATTCGCGACTTTCTACGATGATCCACAGAATTTTTCCTTCATGCCGACGGTGATCCACGGCGATTTCGGCACCGGCAATCTGCTCTTCGATCCGCGTGCGGGGGAGATGCGCGGCGTGATCGACTTCGGCTCCGCAACGCTCGGCGACCCGGCGAACGATGTCGCGGCGCTGCTCACCTACGGCGAGTCGTTCGTACGGCAAGGATTCGCCGCCTACCCGGCGATGGAGGCAATGCTGCCCCGCGCCCGTTTCTATCTCCGCACCTTCCCGCTCCAGGATGCGCGCTACGCCGTCGAACACAATGACGCGGACGCCCTCGCTGATGCCATCGCGCGATTCCTCCAATGATCGTGACCGGAAACGTCAAAGAATTGCCGGCCTAACCTTGCTATAATTTTGCGTTTTCTTCACACCCTTTCTCGTCTCACTTCGTGGTATCAGTGTGCGATGCCGAGGAACGTCCTCGGCGGCGCACATCGTCGATATGATTTGACAGGAAGGTTACGACCAATGCATCTCGCTCATCTCACACAGTCCGGCAAACGGAAACTGATTGGCGGCCTGCTCGCCTCAGCACTGGCATTGACCGGCGGGATCGCCATTGTCGACGCGGCGAACGGCACCGCGAGCCCGGCGAAGAATACGGCGGGCGCTTCAGGTTGCACCGCATTCACGAACGGGCTGGCGAGCAATCTCGGCATCGATGTCGCCAAACTACAGACGGCGGAGAAGGCGACGATCAATCAGGCGATTGACGCCCGGCTCGCCGCGAACACGATCACGCCGCAGCAGGCGCAGGCCGCGCATGACAAGGTGAATGGCAGCGCCAGTGTCTGCACGCTTAAGGTCGACGCGAAAAGCGCTGCCGGGAAACATGCCAAGGGCACGCTGCGCAAAGACGAGCTCCAGGCCGCCGCGAAGCAACTCGGCATCACCGAGCAGCAATTGACGCAGGACCTGAAGAGCGGCAAGAGCCTCGCGGACGAGGCGGCGGCGCACAACATCAAGACCGATGACCTGAAAGCGACCCTGCGCGCGACGCTCAAGACGGACCTCGACAAGGCGGTCGCCGCCAAGAAGATCGATCAGGCGAAGGAAGATAAGGCGCTCGCCGCCTTCGACGCGCACGCGGACACGCTGCTCAATCGTCACGCCGGTCAGAAGACCAAGCCGTAGTCGTCATCTGATTGCTCGAATTGTTACCGTGATTGCTAGTCGTCGTTCATCGGGTTCTGAGGGAGAATGGTGGTGCTAAAGCCAGCCATTGTTGGAGGAATGGCCGATGAACGACACACTGATTGTAACCGTCTACGTGATCCTTGACGACCTGCTGCGCGCTATGGACCACCGCACCGATTGTCGCGCCCAAACCAGCGACAGCGATGCTGCCCAAAGGGCGCCCGTGACCGTCGGCGTGATCGCCGCCTGCCAGTTTGCCAATCATCACGAGCGTGCCCTGTGCATCCTGCGGGCGCTCGGCTATCTCTCCGGCCCGCTCTCCGTTTCCCGCTTCAATCGCCGCTTCCATGCCCTCGCCCACCGGCTGGGCGACGCCATCGACCTCTTGGCGGCGGCGCTGACGGCAGGAACGATCTTCATTCTCGACAGCGTGCCGCTGCCCGTCTGCCGGCGGGTGCGGGCGTGGCGGTGTAAGAAGGTGCGCGGAGCGGAGTATTGTGGCTACTGTGCGGCGAAGCAGGAGACGGGAGCCCTCTGGGCAGCATTCGGCTGGCGACTGCATCTCATCATCACCCCCGGTGGCATCCCGGCCTCCTTCGATCTCTTGCCAGTATCGTATCACGACCTGACCCCGGTGCATGAACTGATGGAGCGATTGCCGAGCGGGGCATGTGTCTACGCGGACAAAGGCTACAATAGCGCGGACGATGAGGCGTGGATCGAGGGGGAGACGGGCATTCGCCTGGTGCCCCGGCGCAAGGAGAACATGGCGCCGAACACGCTGGCGGAGACCTTCGCCTTGCAGCGCTATCGGGGGCGGGTGGAGACGGTGAACAGCCAGTTAGCGGCGTGGGGAGTAC
>JBPCMC010000516.1:0-5000 GCA_051002645.1 Thermomicrobiales bacterium | reverse complement strand
CGCCGCTCCTGTAGACAGCATGCCCCCGCGCGGGCAGGGCATAGAGGGTGGAATATCCGGTTCTGCGCATCGCATCATTGACATATGGCGATATGACTGGCATGGTAATGAGACAACCTGCACCGATGCGGCACTGACGGAGAGACAGGCGTACGAGACGGGTTTCAGCGAGCGGCCACCCGGTGCGAGGCCGTACCCCAAACGGACGCGAAGACACCTCCCGAGCCGCAAATGAGTAACAAGTAGGAAAGTCAAAAGTAACAAGAAGGGGATGATTACCTCTTGTTACTTGTTACTTTTGACTTGTTACTCCCACGGTCGCCCCCGTTACCGGGCCGGAATGCGTCCACGCGCACTCCAAAAGGCGACGCCCGCAAGGGGGTCGCGCAATTCGGTGGCACCACGAGCACGCGCCTCGTCCGATTCGGACGGGGCGCGGTGCTTTTTTTGTGCGCGTGGAGGTGGCCGCGATGAGATCGGACCGGATACTGGCGGGCGAACTTGGTCAATGGATCGGTCAACGGGTACGGGTTGCCGGGTGGCTGCATCACGTCCGTGCCCTCGGCGGTGTGACATTCGTGCTCGTGCGAGACCGGAGCGGCATCGTGCAGGCCGTCTTCGACCGCGCCCCGGCGGAACTGGCGGGCATCCAGTCAGAAAGCGTGGTTGCGCTTACCGGTAACGTTGTCGCGGAGCCGCGCGCCGCCCTCGGCGTCGAATTGCACGACGCGACGATTGAGATTCTCTCGCCGGTAATGGAACCGCCACCGTTCGAGTTGAACAAGAAGACGCTCAAACCGGCGCTCGACACCTTCCTCGATCACGCGCCGGTCGGCTTGCGCCACCCCCTCAAGCAGGCGACCTTCCGGCTCGTCGCGGCGATGGGGCAAGCGCTCCGCTCCGCCTTCATCGCGCGCGGATGTACGGAGATTCACACGCCCAAACTGGTGGCGGGCGCGACCGAAGGAGGCGCGAACCTCTTCCCCGTGCAGTATTTCGACCGGCAGGCGTACCTCGCGCAGAGTCCGCAACTCTACAAGCAGATGATGGTCGGCGTCTTCGAGCGCGTCTTCGAGATCGCCCCGGTCTTCCGCGCCGAGCCGCACGCGACGACGCGCCATCTGAACGAGTACGTCAGCGTGGACGTAGAAATCGGCTTCATCGCGGATCACCGCACGGTGATGGCCTTCCTGCAATCGTCGCTCGCCGAGGCATTCACGTCGCTCGCGGAGAGCCACGCGGCGGACCTTGCCACGCTCGGCGTCGTGGCGCCGGTGGTTGGGGAGATTCCCTCCATCCATTTCCGCGATGCCCTGCAACTGATCTACGAGCGGTACGGCGAGGATGCGCGCCACGAGCCGGACCTCGCGCCGCAGCATGAGCGGTGGCTGTGCGAGTGGGCGATGGCGGAGCACGGCAGCCCGTTCCTCTTCGTCACGCACTACCCGACGATCAAACGCCCCTTCTACACGATGCCGGACCCGACGGAACCGGCCTACACGCACGGCTTCGACCTCCTTTTTCGCGGGTTGGAGGTGACGACCGGCGGGCAGCGTATCCACCGACCGGAGCAGTTGCTGGCGAGTATGGCGCGCTTCGGGGTGCCGCCGGAGCCATTCAGCGGCTACCTGGAGGCGTTTCGCTTCGGCATGCCGCCCCACGGGGGATTCGCGATCGGCCTCGAACGGCTGGTCATGCAACTGATCGGCGCGCGCAATGTCCGCGAGACGACGCTCTTCCCGCGCGATATCCACCGGCTGGCTCCGTAGCATGGCGCTGAGACGATACGGACGATGCTCCGGCGTGTCGGCGTCGACCAATGATTGTGACGTAGACGCGCTATTCGTCGCGTAGTTTGCTATACATCATCATGTCATGCCAAGAGCCGTTGCGCCATTGTGCTCGCCGCAATATTCCTTCGCGCGTGAATCCCGCTCGCTCCAATGCCTGCTGCTCCGCTCTGTTCATGACATCCGTCTCCGCTTCCACCCGTTCGATAGGGTAGGTGGCAAAGAGATAGGCGACGAGGAGGCGTTGCGCCTCGGTACCATAGCCGTGTCCGCGATACTGCGGGGCGAGGGTGATCCCGATCTGGTACGCCTTGCTATTGCTCGGTCCATGCATGACCCGGCGATAACTCACATTTCCCACCGTCTCACCGGTCTGTATACACACGAGCAGGTCGCCATGCTCATCGCTGAGGAATCCGGTTTCCGCGAAAGTGCGCGGTATCTGGCCGCTCGGTCGCAAGGCAAACGTGTTGTAGTCGCTATTGATCGAAGGGTCATTGGCCCAAGCCTCCAATAGATCGAGGTCCGCCGCAGTGACTGGTCGAAGTTTGACCTTTTCCCCGAGCAACATCTCGTGCACCCTTCTCATTGAATAGATGATGGCTCGATAGTCGAACCACCAGTTCGACGGGGAAGGATGGCTTGGGGCAGTGATCCTTCTCCCACATGGTATCCAAATCAGTCGGCTCCTGCCACCACTTCGGCTTCTCGCGCCGCCTCACGCGGTCGACTCGCGCTCGCGCCTGTGTCGTGCGCGCTGTCCGCGCGGCGGACGAAGACGAGGGCAATCACGACTGACGCGGCGATGAAAACGGCGGCGACGCGAATCGTGTCGTTGAAGCCGGAGACGAAGGCGGAATGAGTCGCCTGCTGGATCGCCGGGGCGAATTGCGGCGGCGCCTGGGGTGGGACGCGCCCCGCGAAGGCGACATTGCCGCCGGTGCCCTGCACGAGCCGGTCCGCGAACTCCTTCGGCACCTGCCTCGCCGCCAGCGCGCCCGGCAGATTGTGCGTATAGCGGGAGGTGAAAATCGAGCCGAGCAGGGCGATACCCATGCTCGATCCGACTTGCCGCATCGTCGCGCTGATGCCGGTCGCGATGCCCGCCCGCTCGCGCGGCGCGGCGCTGACGGCCGCATTGGTCAGTTGCGCCTGCACCGCCGCGCCGCCGAAGCCGGCAATCAGCAGGCCGGGGAGCAGTGCATCCCAGTCCGACGACGGCGTGATGCGCGTCAGGAGCAGGAAACCGAGGCCGAGCAGCGCCAGGCCGACGCCGAAGATCAGCCGCGCGCCGAGCCGGTTCGCATTTGCTCCGACGAGCGGCGCGATGACGATGCTGCCGATCACGAAGGGAATGTACCGCAGGCCGGTACCGAGCGCGTCATATCCCAACACGTTCTGGAAGAGGAGCGCCATGATGAACAGCAGCCCCGCGTAACTGAAACTGACGATCACCGTGATGACGGCGACGCCGCTAAAGGTCGGCACGCGGAAGAGCGAGAGGTCAATCATCGCGTCCAGCCCGCGCCGCGCCTGCACCATCTCCGCGACGATGAAGAGAACGAACAATACGGCCGCCGCTGCCAGCCAGCCGAGGGTCTTCCCGCTCGTCCAGCCCCACTCCGCGCCTTTGATCAGCGCCAATGTGAGGGAAAAGAGCGTCGCGATGCTGAGGGCGACGCCGAGGATGTCTACATAGCGGTTCGCCCGCGTATTGCGCGACTCCTTGATGACGACCGCGCCCGCGATAATGCCGATGATGCCGATGGGCACGTTAATCAGGAAGACCGACTGCCAGCTGACATACTTGACGAGCAGACCGCCGACGATTGGTCCGGCGATCAGCGCGATGCCCGAAACGCCGCCGTAGATGCCAAACGCGGTGCCCAACTCCGGCCCCCAGAAGGTGGCCGAGATGATCGCCGCCGCGATGGGGGAGAGGATCGCGCCGCCGACGCCTTGCACCGCGCGGGCGATCTGCAACTGCGTAACATTCTGCGAGAGCGCGCAGCCGAGCGACGCGCTGGCGAAGATGAAGAGGCCGAGGAGGAAGAGGCGCTTGCGACCGAAGAGATCGCCGAGTTTCGCCATCGTCAGAATCAGGGCGGCGATCACGAGCGCGTACGTGTCGATCACCCACTGGAGTTCGGAGAACGAACTCTTGAAGTCCTGCGCGATGCTCGGCAGGGCGACATTGACGACCGTTACGTCCAGGAGCGCCATGAAGAGGGCGAAGTTGACGGCGGCCAGTGTGAGCCAGCGGCGCGGGTCTTTCGGTTGGTTCGCGGCGCCACCCCATGCAGTGGGCGCGGATGTCTCTGCCATAGGACCGATCCTTTCTTCGTGGTTCGTGGTGGGGAATATCCGGGTGAATGGAGGCGGCGCGTGATGCGTCGTGCGTCATACACGGCGGTTAACGGCCCGTGGTCTCTCCTTCCATACCGACCGAGAGCCAGCGTTCAAACTCCGTAACGACGCGCTCGTACGCGAAGGTTTCCGGCTCCCGCGCTAACTGGATGGAGACGCCCTTGATGAAGGCGATGATTACCGACGCCGTCGCGCCCTCATCGAGGTCCGCGCGGAACGATCCCTCGGCGATGCCCGCGCTGATGATCGCCATGATCGTCTGATGCCAGCCAGTGTCCATGCCGGTGAAGATCGCGTGGATCGCCTCGTCGCGGTGGGAGCGTAGGAAGAGTTCGTGGAGCACGATCTGCAGTTCCGGGCGCTCGCGCTTGATCTCCAGTGCGTTCCAGAGCTCGCTGTGCAGTTGCTCTCGCGCCGTCATCCCCTGCGCCTGGAGGCGCGCGTGCTGCTCGACGAACTGCTGCTCGATGAAGTCCACGACGCCGCGAATCAGGTCCTCCTTCGAGGCGAAGTAATAATGCAGCGTCGCGATATTGACGCCCGCACGCGCCGCGACATTCCGCGTCCGCAACCCCTCAAACCCTTGCTCGGCGATGACATAGTAGGTGGCCAGTACCAATTCCTGCCGCCGCTCGTCGCCGTGCGCCGTGGACGTTACGGTGGCCTGCGCGATGGCGGTGCTGTGAATAGTAGGCATTGCGTCTTCTCCAATCAATCACTTGATTGAGAGCATATCACCCACTCTGGCGTAAGTCAATCAGTTGATTGGACAGGGGGCAGTAGCGGGGGGGGGGGGAGGGGGGGCGGACGCGCTCGACAACGAAGAGGGCCACCCCAGGCTCA
>JBPCMC010000515.1:0-3342 GCA_051002645.1 Thermomicrobiales bacterium | reverse complement strand
GACGAAGCGGGTTCTTTTGTGGACGAGGCATGGGAAGGCTCCTCGTGAGACGCGACACGGACATGTGTCCCCATGCTCTCACTCCGCCCCCCGAAAGGCAATCTCCAACACAAGTGACCCACTAGTGTGGGCGCACGCGCGTGATTGGCGCGGCAGTATCAGCGAAGGGGAAGCCTCCGATGGGAACACGACAATGGCGTCAACTCCTCATCGCGACACTGATCGTCGCGGCAGTCACGATGATGAGCGCGGGAGCGGTCTCCGCGCACGCGCGCCCGACGGCGTCCGACCCGGCGGATAAGGCGACCGTGACGAAAGCGCCGACGCAGGTGACGATCACCTTCTCCGAGGAGACGAATCCCACCAAGAGCGGCGGCTCCGTCACCGATGCGAGCGGCGCGACGGTCTCCACCGGCTTCAAGGTGGACCTCAACGAGCGCACGAAGATGACGATCGATCTGAAACCGAACCTGCCCAACGGCACCTACACCGTCAAGTGGAACAGTTTCACCGACAACGATAGCGGCATGGCCGACGGCACCCTCGGCTTCACGATCCAGGCACCGGCTGCAGGCACCGGCACCGCGACGACGGGCACGACACCGGCGGGCGGCTCCGCCACGGCAGGCACTGCGCCCGCAGCGACGACCGCGCCTGCGGCGACCGGCGTCACGCGCAGCCTCACCCCCCCGCCGACACTCGCGGCCTCGGCGACGGTCGCTCCTACCGCCACGCGCGCCGCGACGACCGCTGTCGCAACGGGCACGGGCGGCGGCACGGCAGCCGCGACAACCGCTCCCACCACCTTGCCGAAGACCGGCAACAGCACTGGAACGAGCAGCACGCCATGGGCGCTGATCGTCCTCGCGGTCGCCGCGATTGCGGTCGCAGGCGGCGTCGCCTTCCGGTTCCGGGCCGCGCGCCGTTGAAGAACCTCACCCCCCGCCCCTCTCCATCGCAGAGAGATCACGGTACGCTTTCGTTCTGTGTAGCGATAGAGAGGGGAGCCATCCGCATCTCTACGGCGGTATACTGCTGTTTGGAATCGGCAGCGGACTAGAGGCAATGCCCTCAGCCCTCAGTCCTCAGTCCTCAGTCCTTCGTCGTCGGAGGCGCTCATGCACGGAGAATATAAGACGCCGGGCGGCAAACTGGTCATCGTTGATTTCGCCGTCCGCGACGGCCAACTCGCAGCGATGGAAGTGACGGGAGACTTCTTCCTCTACCCGGACGAAGCCCTCGATACGATCACCCACGCCCTGAACGGCTTACCGACCAGCCTGCCCGCAGACGAAATCGCTGCCCACATCCAGCACACCGTCGGCGCCGACGTCACCTTCCTCTGCTTCTCCCCCGAAGCAATCGGCATCGCCATTCAGCGAGCGATGAATGAGGCAGCAATGAGCGGGCGCCCTCTGGGCAGGAAGCAATGAGCAATGAGAAAACAGGCAGTGGGCAGCAGGTAGGGGCGCATAGCATGCGCCCTCCCGACTCAGTCCTTAGTCCTCAGTCCTCAGTCCTCGATTCTCGTTGGCGCGCGCTCGACTGGCATCTGATCCCTGCCGTGCCGCGCAGCCCGGCGATGAATATGGCGCTCGATGCGGTGCTGACGGAGCGCGTCGACGCGGGGCAGCGGCCGCCGACGCTCTGGATCTGGGGATGGGACGCCTCGTGCGTCGTGCTCGGGCGGTTCCAGTCCGTCCGCAACGAGATCGACGAAGAGGGAGCGCGCGCACTCGGCATCGGCTTCGTGCGGCGGATCACCGGCGGCGGGGCGATGTATATCGAGCCGCAGGGGGCGATCACCTACTCGCTCTGCGCGCCGGAATCGCTCGTCGCGGGGATGAGTTTCGCCGAGTCGTACGCCTTCATGGATGCCTGGGTGGTCGACGGGTTGCGGGCGCTGGGCGTCGATGCCTCGTACGTGCCGCTCAATGACATCACCTCCTCGACCGGGAAAATTGGCGGCGCGGCCCAGGCGCGGCGCGGCGGCGCGGTGCTCCACCACGCGACGATTGCCTGCGAGCTCGACACGGCGAAGATGGCGCGCGTCTTGCGCATCGGGCGCGAGAAGTTGAGCGACAAGGGGATCGCCAGCGCGGCAAAGCGCGTCTCCCCGCTCCGGCAGCAGACCGATCTGCCGCGCGACGCGATCATCGACCGCCTGGTCGCCTCCTTCGCCGCGCGCTACGGCCTCACCCCGGACACCGTCCATCCCGACGAGGAGGCGGAGGCAACACGCCGCGTCCGCGAGCAGTTCGGCACGCACGAGTGGCTCTACATCCTGCCGTAGCGGCACAGTTCGCGCAGTAAAGAGGGTTGCAAAACTGCCAAGACGCCAAGGGCTCCAAGAAATGCGGAGAAAAAAGGATTCCTCTCTCGTCTCCCCTTGGCGTTCTTGGCGTCTTGGCGGTTCATTTCCCGGCGGGTTTTGCAGTCATCCCTTATCCCGGCGCGGCGCCCTGAGTGTTGACGTAGAGCGCGTAGATGGACTGGCTGGCGGCCATGAAGAGCCGGTTGCGCCGGGGGCCACCGAAGCAGACATTGGCGCACGCTTCCGGCAGCCTGATGCGCCCGAGCAGGTCGCCCTCGGGCGTGAAAACGAGCACGCCGTTGTAGCCGATTCCGCTCGCGCCGGCGTTGCTGCCGCACCACAGATTGCTGTGGACATCGGCGCGCATACCGTCCGGCCCGCATTTCACGCCGTCGAGCATCATGTCCGTGAAGACCCGGCCATTCGCGAGCGTATTGCGCTCCGTCACATCGAAGACCTTGATGTCGCGCGGGCCGGGGCCGGTGTCGCAGATGTAGACGTGTCGATAGTCGGGCGAGAAGCAGATACCGTTCGGGTAGGCGATCTCGTCGGTGAGGAGATCGACCCGGCCGCTCGGATCGACGCGGTAGACCCCGTTCGGCACCTGCCGCGCCTGCCCGCCCGCATCGACGTTGCCGAGGCGCGGGTTGAAGAGCCCACCCTCGCTCGGCTGCCCCTCGTACAGCGAGTCGCCGTAGGAGGGGTCGGTGAACCAGACGCTCCCGTCGGGGTGGGGGGCGAGATCGTTCGGCGAGGTAAGCCGCTTGCCGTCGTAGGCGTCCGCGATGACGGTCATCGAGCCGTCATGCTCCCAGCGGACGACGCGGCGGGAGAAGTGCTCGCAGGAAAGTTGGCGACCCTGAAAATCGAAGGTGTTGCCGTTGCTCTGGCGCGCCGGGGCGCGGAAAGCGGAGACATGGCCGTCCTCCTGCAACCAGCGGTACTGTTTGTCGTTCGGAATATCGCTCCAGACGAGATAGCGGCCCAGACCGGACCACGCGGGGCCTTCCGCCCACAGCGCCCCAGTC
>JBPCMC010000514.1:0-6150 GCA_051002645.1 Thermomicrobiales bacterium | reverse complement strand
CACGGCGCCTACATCCACGGCTACGCCGCCGCCTACGCACCGGGCCATGCCGGTATCTCCCTCGCGCACACGCGCGCTGTCCTCTCCGATGCGCTGGAACGATTGGAGGCGGCGGCACGGGTAGTGGGTAGTGGGCAGTGAGCAGTGGGCAGCGGGCAGCAATCGGTCACATGCTACGTCGGCAAGGGAATGACACCGGCTCTTTGCTCGTTTCTGCTCACTGCCCACCGCGCGCACCGTCCTCTCGCGCGTCGATGTGCGGAGCGGTGTCGTCACCGGGGATGCGGGCGCCCTCTGGGCAGGTTTGCCCAGCGTCGGTTGTCGCGGCAGATGCGGCGGCAAGGCGGTGATTATCGCTGGTTTGTCAAGGAGAATCAGGAGACATTGTCTGGCGAGATCGCCACCCTCTTCACCACGCCACCCCTGCCCGCATTGCCCGACGATTTCACCACCGCGACCAGTCTTGACACCGCGCATGGGCGCTATGAGGAGCGACGGTTGCAGGCGAGCAGTCTCTTGGTCGGCTACACGACCTGGCCCGCTGCCCAACAAGTTTTCCGACTGGAGCGGCGAACGTTGCAGGGAGATGGGACATGGCAGGAGAGTATCGCCTCTGGGATCACCAGTCTGCCCCGCTCAGTGGCGGATGCGGAGCGCCCGCTGGGCAGGTGGGCATCGAGAACGGTTTATTCTATCGACGCGGGCGCCCGCTGGGCAGGGTGAGGTTGGGTGAAGATCGCAGTTTGTTACGGCGGGGGAACGGGCCGCAGGTGTTGGCGACGCTCAACAATCTGACGGTGGGACTCTTGCAGCGCGAAGGACACACGAATGCAGCGGCGGGGCGACGCATCTACGCCGCCTTCCCGCACCATGCTTTCAACCTACTTACCGCTGCCTGACTTTGCACCAGCCCTGCATACGCTCGTGCGCGCATTGACGTGATTCCTGTTACCTGTTAGCATAGCACCTTGCAACCTCGGTTGCACCACGGGAGTAGTAGGCTGCCCACAAGCGAGCGCCGGATGGTGGAAGTGGCGCAAGATGTGGCCGAACTCGCACGTGTGAATTGCAGCGGTGAGCGTAGGGGCGCGGCGCGTGCCCGGCGTAAGCCCTGCCGGGGTGGCCGCCGATACCAGGGCCGTCGAGCGGGTAACGCACGGAGTAAGCACGCGGGGCTGTAGCTCAGCTGGGAGAGCACCACACTGGCAGTGTGGGGGTCAGGGGTTCGAGTCCCCTCAGCTCCACCACCGCGCATCTCGGGAGCGTTTTACCAATCGGGGTGGTACCACGGATGGCACGTTTCGCCCTTCGTCCCCTAACGGACGGAGGGTTTCTTTGTTGGTGACGAGCAGTGTCGTGGGTCATTATTCCGCCGATCGGCGCGTGACAGATAGCGGTGATGGTCGCGCGCAATTCGGCGACATCGCGAGAAAAGACATGAAGGTACACCAATGACAGACGAACAGGCGACGCAGACACAGGCGGAGCGGGAGCGCTACAACCCGCGCGCGATCGAGGAGCGATGGCGCGCGCGTTGGGAAGAGACGGGCTTGTACCGGACGGACCTCACGCTGACAAGCGGTCGCCCCAAATTCTATAACTTGATGGAGTTCCCGTATCCCTCGGCGGAGGGGCTGCACATCGGCCACGTCTACACCTACGGCGGCGCGGATACGAACGGCCGTTTCCAGCGCATGCGCGGCTATCAGGTCTTCGAACCGATGGGCTTCGACGCCTTCGGCATCCACAGCGAGAACTACGCCCTGAAGATCAACATCAACCCGATGCAACTGACCGCACGCACGACGCGGCGCTACCGCGAGGAGCAGTTGGGCCGGATCGGCGGGATGTTCGATTGGTCGCACAGCGTGGACACGAGCCAACCGGAGTACTACCACTGGACGCAGTGGATTTTCCTGCAACTCTACAAGGCGGGCCTGGCCGTCCGCAAAGAGGCGGCGGTAAATTGGTGCCCCAAGGACCTCACGGTGCTCGCGAACGAACAAGTGATCGACGGGCGCTGCGAGCGGTGCGGCACCCTCGTCGTGCAGCGCGAACTGACGCAGTGGTTCTTCACGATCACCGACTACGCCGACCGCCTGCTGGCGAACCTGGAGAAGCTGGACTGGCCGGACGAGAGCAAAGTGCGGCAGGCGAACTGGATCGGTCGCAGCGCGGGCGCGGAACTGACCTTCGCGGTGGCGGAGAGCGGCGAACCGATTGCCGTCTTCACGACCCGACCGGACACGGTCTTCGGCGCGACCTATGTCGTGCTGGCGCCGGAGCACGCGCTGGTCGAGCGGATCACGACGCCGGAGCAGCGCGGGGCCATCGAGGAGTATGTCGAGCGTGCCCGCGACGCGACGGAGATCGAGCGGACCAATGCCGAGCGAGAGAAGACCGGCGTCTTCACCGGCGCGTACGCGGTGAACCCGGCGACGAACGAGCGCGTGCCGATCTGGATCGCCGATTACGTGCTGGCGCAATACGGCACTGGCGCGATCATGGCGGTGCCCGGTCACGACGAGCGGGACTACGAGTTTGCCCGCGTCTTCAGCCTGCCGATCATCGAGGTCGTGGCGAGCGACGCGGGCATCGCCGATGCGGCTTATACCGGCGGGGGCACGCTGGTCAATTCAGGCCAATTCTCCGGCATGCCCTCCGATGAGGGTAAGGCGGCGGTCGTCACCTGGCTGGCGGAGCAGGGCAAGGCCCGGCCGCGCGTTACCTACCGGCTGCGCGACTGGCTCATCTCGCGGCAGCGCTATTGGGGGCCGCCGATCCCGATCATCTACTGCCCGAAGGATGGCATCGTCCCGGTGCCGGAGGATCAACTGCCGGTGCTGCTGCCCGCGATCGAGGATTTCCATCCGACCGGCACGGGGAAATCGCCGCTGGCCTCGGTTCCCTCATTCGTCAACACGACCTGCCCGAGCTGCGGCGGCCCGGCCGAGCGCGAGACCGACGTATCGGATGCGTTCCTGGATTCGTCGTGGTACTTCCTGCGCTACCCGTGCACGGAGTGGGACGACCGCCCGTTCGACCGGGAGCGGATCGAGCAGTGGCTACCCGTCGATATGTACTTCGGCGGCAAAGAGCACGTCGTGATGCATCACCTGTACGCGCGGTTCATCACGATGGCGCTGCATGATCTGGGCTACCTGCCGTTCGAGGAGCCGTTCAAACGGCTGCGCCTGCACGGCTTCGTGACTAAGGACGGCGCGAAGATGAGCAAGTCGCGCGGCAACGTCGTCAACCCGGACGAGTACTTCGCGCGGATCGGCTCGGATGCGTTCCGTATGTACCTGCTCTTCATGGGGCCGTTCGATCAGGACAACGACTTCAGCGATGTCAATCTGATCGGCGTGACGCGCTACCTGGATCGTGTGTGGCGGTATGTGGTAGATCCCGCACCCACGGACGGTGCGGGCGTGGAGATGCGCCCGGCGCACCAGTACATTAAGCGCGTCACCGAGGAATTGGGCCGCTACCAGTATCACACGGCGATCGCCGCTTTGATGGAATACGGCAACTGGATCGGCGCGAACCGCGACGCCTTCACGCCGGCACAGCGCGCCGAGGCATTGCGCATCCTTGTCTTGATGCTCGCACCGTTCACACCCTTCCTGGCGGAAGAACTGTGGGAGCGCCTGGGCGAATCCTATAGCGTCCACCAGCAAACGTGGCCGGTATGGGATGAAGCGATGGCGAAGGAATCGGTGATCGTCATCCCCGTGCAGATCAACGGCAAGGTGCGCGACCGACTCTCCGTCGCCCCCGGCGCGGACGAGGCGACGTTGCGTTCGCTGGCGCTGGCCTCCGCCCGCGTGCAGGAGCATCTGGCAGGCCGCGAGCCGAAGAAGGTAATCGTCGTGCCTGACCGGATGGTGAACATCGTCGGCTGATCTGCCTAACCCCCAACCCCCTTCCCTCGGAGGGAAGGGGGAGCTGGACCCAATTGCGCCAATGAACCTCTATGCTCCCCTCTCCATCGCCGCCGTGATCTCTCCTAATCCCGGTCAATAGGCGATGGAGAGGGGTCGGGGGTGAGGAATCACCCGCCGCCTTTGCCACCCTGCCAATGAAGGCCGTAGAATACGCCCCAGGCACATTGCGACAGAGTGGGAGAGGCAGCCATGCAGATTGAGACCGTCGCGGACGTTCAGCGTCAGATCGACGCATGGCAGGCGGAGCATACGGGCGCGAATCTCTCCGTCGCCCATCTCCTCTGTGACCGCTACGCCGACACGCCGGATCGCATCGCGCTCCGCTACGAGGACGCAACGGGAGCACAGCAGACCTTCACCTTTGCGAGGTTGCGCGATCAATCTGCGCGGTTCGCGACCGTGCTGCGAGCGATGGGCGTCGGCAAGGGCGACCGGGTCGCCACCCTCCTGCCAAAGTCGCCGGAACTGATGATCGCGACGCTGGCGATCTGGTGGCTCGGCGCGGTGCATGTGCCGCTCTTCACCGCCTTCGGCCCGCAGGCGATCTCCTTCCGCACGGAGAATAGCGGGACGCATGTCGTCATCACCGATGCCGCGAATCGCACGAAACTGACCGGAATGGATCTGCGCGTCGTCACCGTCGAGGGGCCGGATGCCGCGACGCTGAGGCACGATGACGACGTACCCTTCTGGTCATCGCTTCGCGCTGCTGCTCTGCTCGCCGACGTGGTCACCGTCACGGGAGACGACCTCTTTATCCTCATTTACACGTCCGGGACGACCGGCTATCCGAAAGGCGTCGAGGTGCCCGTCCGCGCGCTGACCGCCTTCGCCATCTACATGCGCTTCGGCCTCGATGTGCGCGACGATGATCTCTTCTGGAATATTGCCGATCCGGGTTGGGCGTACGGGCTCTATTACGCGCTCGTCGGGCCGCTGCTGCTCGGCATGCCGACGCTCTTCATCAACGCGCCCTTCAGCGTGGACGGCACATTGCACATTCTACGGAACTACGGTGTGACGAACTTCGCCGCCGCGCCGACCGTATACCGCGCAATGCGAGCGACGGGATTGCGGGACGTTCGGGACGGTCTGCGTCTGCGCGTCCTCTCCAGCGCGGGCGAGCCGCTGAACCCGGATGTGATCGCCTGGGCGGAGCAGACGCTCGGCGTGCCGATCCACGACCAGTACGGCCAGACCGAGCATGGCATGATGATCGTCAACCACAACACGCCCGCGCTGCGGCAACCGCTCCGGCCCGGCTCGATGGGCGTACAGATGCCCGGCTTCCGCGCCGTGATCGTCGATGACGACGGCAACGAACGCGGCCCCGGCGAGGAAGGGCAGATCGGCCTGGACATCCCTCAGTCGCCGATCTACTGGTTCCGAGGCTACTACGAGGCGCGCGAGTGGTCCGACAAGCGGATTGTCGGCGGGGGCCGGTACTACCTCAGTGGCGACGCCGCGAGCCGCGACGCGGACAACTTCTTCTACTTCTCCGGCCGCGCGGACGACATCATCTCCAGCGCAGGCTACCGGATCGGCACCTTCGAGGTCGAGAGCGCCCTGATGCAGCATCCCGCCGTCGCGGAAGCGGCAGCCGTCGGCAAGCCGGACGAACTGCGCGGCGAGGTGGTCACGGCATTCGTCGTCCTCAAAGCGGGCCATGCGCCCACCGACGCTCTGGCGGCGGAGCTCAGCCAGTCCGTCAAGACGAACCTCTCCGCCCATGCCTACCCGCGCGCAATCACCTTTGTCGATCAATTGCCGAAGACACCGAGCGGCAAGGTGCAGCGATTCCTGCTGCGCCAGCAAGCGTGAATTTGCAGGGGCGATAATCCGTCGTGTTGCGAGCATCCAAGGGCAGTCCGCGAACCGTCCAGTACGTGTGCAGGCTTTCTCGGAACGGGATATGCTGTGTTGCAGTATGGCATTTGTTGACGCACCGAGCAAGTGCAGGAACCCGGAGCGAAGTGGCCGTGCCCCCTCAGCACCCAGCACTCAGCACTCAGTCCTTCCCGACCGTGCGTCGCGCGATGGCGGCGGATGCGCCGGGGATCGCGCGGGTGGTGGCGCGGGCATTCAAGGACAAGTTTCACCCCGCCTTCGGCACGGAGGAGAAGGCGATCCGCGCGCTGACGCCGTATGTCGGCGCGGAGATGACGCGGCGAGGCAATCACGTCTTCGTCGCGGTGATCGGGGA
>JBPCMC010000513.1:0-4145 GCA_051002645.1 Thermomicrobiales bacterium | reverse complement strand
CGCAACTGACGGCGCGCGGGGTGGCGACGAGGAAATCGATGTACTCGGTGTCGGAGCAGCGTGGTGCATTCATGCCGACTACTCTACTCGCTCGCGACCGCTGCGCTCAACTGCGTAAGTCCTATGGGATATGAAGAAGTGCCATATTATCTATTGGACACATTCAGCCGTTTGTGGGCATCTTGAACCGATCTCGCGTGGCGGAACTTCCGAATCGAATAACATCGTAACGGCCTGCGCCCTCTGTGCTTTTCGGAAGGGGAATGCACGGCCCGAGGAAATCAGCTGGGAAGTGCGACCGGCACCAACAGCGGGTTATTGGGACGGCACGTCCACCCTCTTTCTGCAACTTTGCTCGGCTTCTCCTGCTGTCCAGCGCAGCGGAGAGCTCCGAAAGTGGTATGACGCAATCCTCAAATCATGATGAGTGGCCACGTTTCCTCAAAGTCGCTGGTGTGATACCGCATTTTCCCGCCCTCCACGATGCAAACCCACGATGCAACGACGGCAGCGAGTATGGCAAGGGGAAACGGCAGATTAGGGTAATTCCGACCGCAAGCGTCGGCGACGACACAACGGTCAGTAATTTCGCCTCGGCACCAGATAGCGCCCGCATTGCGATTACCTCGTTGGGTGCTGCACCAGCCACACGATGACGTCAGCGGCGTTCTGATCCGGCGGGAAGACCGGATAAAAGACGTGCTCGATCACGCCGTCCCGCAGAATGAGCGTCAGGCGCTTCGTCAAGGTCATCCCCGATGTCGTAAAGGTCGGCAGCCGCAGCGCGTGGGTGAAGGCGAGGGCGTCATCGCTGAGGAGATCGAAGGGGAGATGCAGGCGCTCCTTCGCTTCGCGCTGGTACGCCGTATCCTGCGTGCTCAGGCCGAAGACGCCTGCCTGTTGTGCCCGCAACTCTTGATAATGGTCGCGAAACGCGCACGATTGCGGCGTGCAGCCCCGCGCGCCGGGGATCTCATTCCAGCCGGGCGGTACGTCCTTGTCCGGCTCGCCGGTGCGCGGGTAGCAGTAGACGACCGTGCGGCCCGGCAGGGTAGCGAGATCCACCGTGGCGCCAGAGGTTGACAGAAGCGGCCCCGAGGGGACGCGCATCCCCGTGAGATGACCGGCGGCGCCGTCATCGACCGGAATGGGGAGATTGTCCGGTAGTGCGTGCAGATTATCCGAGCGAGCCATTGCCGTCCTCCATCCTGTGCTTCGTTGCGCTCTCCTCCGCTCCGTCCACGATACTAAACTGCATCGCGACTGCTGCCGGAAAGTCCGCTCGCCATCACCATGCGTTCGATCAATGTCTCCCACGGTTGCGGTTCCAGCACCGGGAGACCATACCGGCGCGCCTCGGTGGTCAACCATTGCCCGTATAACCACTTCGCTCGCGCATCCGTCCGCACCTCGCTCTCGTTCCATCCGGCCATCCCGCGCCCGCGCGCGACGATATTGGCGAGGATTGCCTGCTCGTCCGGTTCGACGACGAAGATCGCGCGTACCCGCCCATCGTCGGCACGCGCGCGAACCGGCGCCCGGACGAGCAGCGACGGCAGGATGCCATCTCCCTCGATGACGACTGGCGCGGCCTGATCGATGTGATTCTCGACGACAACCTCGATGGCGGGAGAGAGCACCACACCGACCGCGATCAGACCGTCGCGGAGCTCTTCCGCAGGTAGCCGCCGCACATCGGGTGTCTGCTCGAAAAAATAGAGCCCCTCCGTCCCTTCCGGGAGTGTCACGCAGCTCCGTTGCAATGCCAGCCGGAGGTCGTCCACCTGCAGCCAGGAGAGGCCGAAGCGTTGGGCAATCGCCCGCGCCGCAATGCTCTTGCCGACACCAGACGGGCCGCCAATCAGCAACACCGTCCAGCCAGGTTTCTCGACCATAGCGAATTTCGCTCCATCCGTCACGGTGCAAGATCATTTCGCTGCTCTCCACTATACTAACCCGCGATGCAACGACGGCGGCGCGCACGGAGCGCCGTGCGTCGGTATACGACGAGGGGAGTGAGCGATGGCGAGCGCGACAACCACACGGCGGCCGCTGCGGGCGGACGACCTGTTCAATCTGACCTTCATCGGCGATGTGGCGATCAGCCCGGATGGGTGGACGATCTGCTACGTGCAGACGCGAATGGACCGGGAGACGAACGAGTACCAGAGCGACCTCTGGACGATCCACTCGAATGGTGTGGTGGGCGACGCGACGCGCTTTACGCACGAGGCGCGCACGGTCGGGCAGCCGCGCTGGTCGCCGGACGGCCGGTGGCTCGCCTTCCTCTCCGACCGCGACGGCAAGGGAAAGCGACAGATTTGGGTGATTCCGACCACCGATATCGGCGGGGAGGCGCGCCGTCTGACGAGCGGTGACACGGCGGTCAGCGACTATGCCTGGGCGCCGGACAGCGCCCGGCTCGCCTTCGTGCGCGGCGAGAAACTTATGCCCCTGCCACCGGCGGAGGAGCCGACCGGCCGTGTCACCGACGACGTGCTGACGATCACACGCATCCGCAACAAGGCGGACGGGCGCGGCTTCATCTACGACCGCCGTAACCATCTATGGACGGTGACTCTCGACGGCGTCGAGACGCGTCTGACCGAGGGCGACCACGACAATATCTCCCCAACGTGGTCACCGGACAGCAGCGCAATCGCCTTCATCTCCAAACGCATGGCAGACGCCGACTTCACCAACGCGACGGAGTTGTACATCGTCGCCGACACCGGGGGCGAGGCGCGCCGCCTGCCGACGCCGGATGGCCCGGTGGACGCGCCCGCATGGTCGCCGGACGGCGCGCACATCGCCTTCACCGGCAACGGGCAAGCAAATATCGCCGGGAAAGTCAGCCAGCTCTGGGTGATCCCGGCGGACGGCAGCGGCGCGGCGCTGAGCCTGACGCCGACGCTCGACCTCAATATCGGCCTCGATGTTTCGAGCGACAGCCGCGCCGGGCTCTCCGGCACGCGCCCGGTCTGGTCGTCGGAGAGCGGCGCGCTTTTCTTCCTCGCCTCGACGCGCGGCATGACCCCACTCTGGCGCGTCGCGCTCGATGGCGGCGAGCCGTGCCGCGTCGTCGATGGGATGCGGCAAGTGCAATCCTTTGCCTTCTCCGCCGATGGCGGCACATTCGTCCTCAACCTCGCGGACGGCGTCAATCCCGGCGATCTCTATACCGGTACGGAGACCGGCAGCGAACCGCGCCGCCTGACCGACGCGAACGGCGCATTCTTCGCCACCGTCGAATTTGTCGCGCCGGAGGCGTTTACCTACGAAGGCGCCGAAGGATGGGGTGTACAGGGCTGGCTGATGCCGCCGGTCGGTCGCAGCGAGAATGAGCGCTACCCCTGCGTGTTGGAGATTCATGGCGGGCCGCACACGGCCTACGGGGATATGTTCACGTTCGAGTTCCAACTGCTCGCCGCGCAAGGGCACGGCGTCCTCTTCATCAACCCGCGCGGCAGCACGGGATACGGCGAGTCGTTCACGATGGCCTCCAACGACGATTGGGGCGGCAACGACTACCGCGACCTGATGCTCGGTGTCGACGCGGCGATTGACCGCGCGCCGTGGATCGATCCCCAGCGACTCGGCGTGACGGGCGGCTCCTTCGGCGGCTACATGACGAACTGGATCGTCACGCAGACGGACCGCTTCAAGGCGGCGGTGACGCAGCGCTCGATCTGCAACATGGTCTCCAAGTGGGGCGTCTCGGACATCGGCTACCTCGGCAACGATCTCCAATGGGGTGGCCCGCCCTGGGAGAACCTGCAATTCTACCTCGACCGCTCGCCGTTGACGCATGTGAAGAATGTCGTCACGCCGCTGCTCATCATCCACTCGGAGCGGGACTTGCGCTGCCCGATCGAGCAGGGCGAACAGTTCTTCACCGCCCTGAAATACCTGCGGCGCGAGGTCGAGATGGTCCGCTTCCCCGACGAGGGGCACGAACTCTCCCGCAGCGGCCAGCCCCTGCACCGCCTCGAACGGCTTCAGCGACTGACCGGCTGGTTCCGCGATCACCTGTAATAGTCTTTGGTGCTGCCAAGTATTGCGTAGGGGCGGTGCTCGAACCGCCCTCCCCGCCCCCGCAGCGGCACCCGGTTCTCCCGCAATCGCGCCGTGGCAATGCACAAAGG